>JBJOJC010000057.1:0-5225 GCA_046046825.1 Actinomycetota bacterium
CATACGTCGACTCCGATAACGCCGGTGGCGCCTACGCTGCGGTTCGCCACCTAGTAGACACCGGTCGCACCAACATCGCTTGTATCACCGGAGATCTCACTAACACCGCTGCCGAACAGCGACTGGATGGCTTTACTGCAGCCTGCAAAGAACTTGGGCTCCCAATCACTAAAGCGCACATTGCCGAAGGCGACTGGTCGCGAGAGGCTGGTTTCAACCACGCGACCAAGCTCATAAACAAGCACGAAAACCTTCAGGCGATTTTCTGCTCGAATGACGTGATGGCTCTTGGAGCGATAACCGCGATTCAGGAAGCTGGAAAATCGGTACCTGGCGACATCGCTGTTATTGGTTTCGACGACTCATATCTAGCCCAAAATTCACACCCTGGTCTCACCAGTGTTCGCCAGGATATCGCCGGCCTCGGAATGGAAGCTGCCAAGATGATTTTGGCTTCGCTGCGCGGTGAAGAAGTGCATTCGGAGATCCTTCCGTGCGAGTTAGTGATCCGCGAAACGGCTTAGTAACGTTTTCGTGAAATCGCTTTCACGAGAAAATCATTTCACTTATACTTAGGCTCAAATGCTTGTGCGAGCATTGACGAATCCGCATGAAACCCTTGGGAGAATCCTGTGAAACGAGCCACTCGCACTTTGCTGGCAACGTTGCTTAGCGCCGTCTTAGCAACCGTTGGGCTAGTAGCTTCCCCTGCCTATGCCGTAGTTGAATGGGTCTCTGCCCCAGCCTGGCAAAACCTTCACGCGAAAATCGAAGACGGTGTCTTTGAGCGCGTAAAGCGCGAGTTCGATGCATCCAGCCGCCTGTTGGTCGACAGCGAAACCCAGCACAACATCGCCTGGGTTCGCACCGACCGCAACAACGTGACCGTTCAGTACCTAGGCGGCGTGGCTAACGCCGGCAAGAAGGTTCAGTTCGTGATGTCGGGCGACGTTGAATTCACTGACAGCATCGACGACCCAGACAACATCGCCATCACCGACGAATTCGGTATCGCAGAAGTTACCCTTACCTTGGCCGTGACTCCGGTCGCTGAAACCGACCTTCGTGTTGGTCTATCCGCTGGCGACGGCGAAGCTGCCACCACTGTTGGCAACCTCGTTCTCGACTGGCAAGACCCTGGTTACTACCCGATCATCAAGCTAATCGGTTCGGGCCAAGGATTCACCTCGCAGTGCCTCTACCGTGCCCAAAATAACCTAGGTCAAACCTCACGCGCTCACGAGTGCACCAACGGTGGCTTCCAGGAATACACCTGGGCCTGGAGCGTGTTCAAGAAAGACTGGCTACCTGAGTACTCACAGGTTTACGTGAAGAGCTACAAGTACGGCACCACGATGAACCTGAACTACAAAGTCACCGACATCTGGGGCGTTGCCCAGGTCGACCGTGACGTTCACCTGATCGTTGACCAGGGTTGCCGCCTCTGCCGCTGGTACAGCTACGAAGGCGACAAGGCAACCGATGCCAACGGCATCGTTTCGTTCTCACTGCGCAACCGCAACACGCTTTCCAGCGTTAAGAACAACAAGTTCGTAAACTCCGACACCAAAGCTAAAGAGGGTGGCTTCATTGCACTTTCGATTCAGCCAACCACCAACGCCCTCGACGAATCGGCCGACTACATGTGGCCACAAATCGTCACCGACGTGAACATCAAGGCTTCGGCATCCACCCTAACCACGGTTAGCCGCGGCGGACAGGATGTTAACGCTGCTGGAAACTACGTGACGACCGTGAATGGTGTGTCGGTTACTAACCCAGACCTAACGCTAGACACCCTCGACAATTCGGTAACCGACATTGACGTAGTGAACCTAAACATTTCCTACATGAAGAACTCGCTACCGATTGCCCTATACTCACCGGAAATTCAGGTGACCGCCGACAACGGCGGTAAGGCTGCCATCTATGACACCTTGCGACCATTGAGCGGCTACGCCAGCTCGGCGTCGTTCAGTTCGCCGTTGGTCTTCGATTACACCTACACTCAGCGAATTGCACTGATGTGTACCAAGACGGGCATCACGACCTTCAAGATCATCACCGGTAGCGCTTTCAAGACTCACACCATGAGTTGCAAGAACGCGGTTGCCGATGCCAAGTTCATTGAGGCACTGCCTGCGCCAATCGCCGTTCCAGGAACCCCAGCGCAGCAGTACTTCAAGGTAACCGACCGCTGGGGTAACCCTGTGGCTGGCGCTACCGTGCGCTTCAGCTCAACCGGTCCAGGCTCGGTCACCAATACAACCGATGCGGTTAGTTGGAACGACGGAATCGTAACCGCCGACGTAACTTCTGCTGATGCTGGCACCCAGGTGGTCACTGCGACCATTCAAGACCCAGACAATGTGACTCAAATTGCATCTGGAACCTCGACGATCTCCTCGTCTGTGGTTTGGGGAGCGCAAGCACTCACGCTAGCGCCGGCTGCTAAGAAAGTCACCTTCAACTTCTACAACTTGGTGGGCCAGAAGGCAACCATTCTTGAAGGCAAGGCCAAGACCTACGTCAACGTGACTTTGCCAACTCAGGTGTTTGTGAAGAAATACGCCAAGGGAAAGCACACGCTGAAAATTACCGTGGGACCCGTAGTTAAAACAGTTACGGTAACCGTTCCGTAAAACTACTTGCCGTGAGGTAAGCCGGCAATGCGAATGTATTCGCGATGCAAAAGAGGTTTATTTTATTTGTGCTTTCGCGTTGCGAAAATTGAGCCCAAAATAACCAGAGGGATCCCAATCATCATTCCTGGGGTCAATGGTTCCGCAAGGAAGGTCACTCCGAGCACAATTGCAATCACCGTGTTCATGTAGGTGATGGTGCTGGCGCGCATCGAACCAATCTCTCGAATCAGGTCGAAGAACAGTGCGAAGGCTATGGCCGAACAAACGACACCGAGAACTCCGAGTGCAATCCAGCCATCAAGACTCGGCTTAGCGGTTGGTGAGGCAAGCGGGTTCAGGAATGCTGGAACCGCGTAGACGGCGGCCACCAAAACCATGGAAACCGAAATCACACCTTCTGATGGCACATGCGGAATCTTCTTGGAAACGATAGCGGGCGCGATGGCGTAACCGAGTGCCGCCAAGATAACCGCACCTACCCAGATTGGCTCAACTGCTCCGGTGATTGAGTCGATGCCAACTAAGAGTACTAGCCCCACGAAACCGACAGCCAGCCCCATTAGGGTCTTCGGGTGAATTACCGATTTGTCGCCGATATAGAAGTAGCTGATGAAAACACCGAAGAACGGAACCGTGGCGATTAGCAAACCAGCTAACCCGGAGTTGATGTGCGAAGGGTTTCCGCCCTCAGCGGTGCTTAGAAGCCACCACGGACCCATCATCTCGAGCACGGCGAAGGTGAGCACGTATGGCCAGGCCTTCAAGGTCTCTTTCAGCACACCGCGTTTGATAGCCAAAGGAATCAGCACCGCGGCCCCAACCAAGGTTCTGGAGAAAACGATCATCGGAGCCGAAAATTCGGCAGCGGCAATGCGGATAAAGAAGTATGGCAAACCCCAAGCCAAACCGGTGGCTAGAAATAGGAGTAGACCTTTACGGGACATTCAAATAGCCTAACCAGCACGAGTTTCATAATCCGTCGAAAAAGTAGAATAGAAAGGTTGATTTGATTGTTAGGGACAGTATGAAAAAGACAGCTGAAACCAGCACCCCAATCCTTTCCGAAATTGCAGAGCGCTGGAGCCCGCGCGCCTACGACAACACCTACGAGGTTTCTAAAGAAGACCTAACCGCTGTTCTAGAAGCCGGAAGATGGGCCCCATCGGCAAACAACCTTCAGCCGTGGCGTTTCTCGGTGGTCACTCGCGGTGAAGAACTTCACACAGCCATAGTTGAGCAGGCAATGTCTGGATTCAACGCTGCCTGGGTTCCTAGCGCGTCAAACATCATCTTTATCTCGGTTCCATCGGTGAACCAAGACGGAAACCCATACCCAATCGCACTGTTCGATGCCGGCCTTGCAGCACAGAACATGATGCTTCAGGCACAGGCTCTAGGTTTGGCCACCCATCCGATCAGTGGTTACAACCACGAGATTGTGACCAACTTGCTTGGACTCGAAAAAGACCGCAACTCGATTGCCGCAGTAGTTCTCGGCAAGCAGGGTGAGCTCGCTGGTCTTCCAACCCCTGCGCAAGAGCGCGAAGTTGCACCACGGACCCGTTTGTCGCTCGACGAGATTGTTCTGCACGGCCTGAACTAATGCACGTTTTTCACGCTGGCATCAGCGACCAGATTCAGGCATGGTCCCCAGATTTGGGGCCATGGCTGTTCTATCTGGTCGTCTGGGGTCTCGTGTTCGCAGGAACGGGCCTATTTGTTGGAGCATTTGTTCCGTTCATCACCGGTGACTCACTGGTTTTCGCAGCCGGTTTAGTGGCAGCAGGAGCAGGGTCCGAAGTGAACATCTGGGTCATGGCGATTGGTGTTGGTATTGCCGGTTGGCTCGGTGACCAAGTTGGTTACACACTAGGACGTCACTTTGGCCGACCATACCTAGATCAGCGCAAAGGGCAGTGGCTTCAAAACGCCATCGACAAGAGCGAAAAGTTTTATCAAGCCTGGGGTTGGTGGGCAGTGGTAGTGAGCCGATTCATGCCTTGGGCACGAGTATTCGTTCCGCCAATCGCCGGCATCGCCAAAATGAACTACTACAAGTTCTTCAGCGCCAACCTGGTTGGGGCGTTGGCTTGGGGTGTTGGGCTAACCGTAACCGGCTACTTCGCTGCCAGCAACGAAGCAGTAAAAAGCGTTTCCTATGCGATTGCCGCTTTCTTCATTAGCGCTTCAATCATCGCCGGACTTCGAGTTTGGTTGAAAAACCGTAAAGCTAGTTAGCCACGGTTAGGTCGGCTAGTTCGCTAGAGCGCTCGCGAGCGTAAAACTCAACCTCTTGAGCCGACCAGCGGCCAAAGTTTTCCTCAGAGCCCTCTCGTTCCAGCCAACGCTGGTAACGAACCTGGTCTTCAGACTCAACCCAAATTTTAATCGAGGCTGCTTCCGCAGCCAGAAGAGAGATGCTGCCGCATCCCTCGACAATCAACGGGGTCTGGCCCTCGAACTCACGCCATCGTCCGCGTTCACCGACTGCCCAATCGAACTCCTGCCACGACGCCTTTTTGCGAGCGACAATCGGAGTCAGAATCAAACGCTGCAGATAATCAACGCCAGCTTGTAATC
>JBJOJC010000058.1:0-9708 GCA_046046825.1 Actinomycetota bacterium
CTAGGATCTCGCGAGCTCCTACAACATCAATCTTTGACAAGGGTTTCTCCTATATTTTTGGGGGTTAATAAAACTGACGAAATGCCGTCAAACACACACCTTTGTAATGTGTCTAGTTTACCCAAGTCATTTCAAACTTTAGGTTTCTAAAACTGGAAGTAATCGCTATCGATGTGGCCAACCGGCACGTTATGCATAACCCAATCAGAAAACTCGGGTCCGCGACCTTCGGCAAATTCTTTTTTCAAGAAATCCCAAGGCGCATCCACCGATCCCTTGATCTTGGCGTATTGCTGCAAGTGGCTGTATTTGGAATCGTAAATGCACTCAGCTGACCGAACGTATCTCGAGATTGAGAGCTGTTTCGATCTCTTCTCGAAGTAAACGTCAAATTCGTCTTGATCGTCGTTGTATTTGTAGCTCAAATGCTCGCCCATGATTCCCCTATCTATCAACCAACAGTTGAAGACTAGGGCTAACCCGTGACAGCGAAATTACATCTGCACCGAGATGTCAAATGTAATTACTCGACGCTCAGGTAAGTGGTAGAAGTATCTCGGGGTGGTTGCGTTTCGGTGAAGAGCGGCAAAGATAACTTCTTCGGCACGGTTCAAGCTGGTCTTGTCGGCCAGGGTCAAAGTGCGGTCGGTCACGAAGTAGGTTGCATGCTTCTCGTCGAACTTCTCTGCCAAATGCTTTGAACGCAGTGCTCGCGGAATGTTGCGCTGTTCCATGAATCCACACGGAAGCGAAACCAGCGAAGCGAAGTCATTAACTTCTTCGAATACCGGCGGCTTGTGGCTGTATGGAACATCTTCAGGTAGCACGTTCACGACCACAATCTGCTTTGGCATGCTGCCCATTACTCGAATCTGCTCTTCGAGAGCCTTTGGCACGACTCCAGGGATGGCGGTTGGGTAAATACCAACGCCATCAACAATCAGAATCGAATTCTTCTTGCGAAGTTTCTCAACCTTGCTCCAACTCATTGAGTCCTTGTTCAGTTGCGCGTTTAGCTCGAGGCGACCCTTGCGCCAAATCCACATCATCGAAGCTAGGCAGAAACCAATTAGAACTGGAATCCAGGCGCCGGTCATGAACTTGGTTGAGCTGGCCACTAACAGCGACGCATCCAGAATCAAGAACACCGAGAAAATTGGAAGCAAAACCCAGCGAAGAGCCTTCCATTTACTGACCGCAAGAATGATTAGACCGATAGTGGAGACCAACATCGTTCCAGCTATCGAAAGGCTGTAAGCACCTGCGAGCGCAGAAGACGATTTGAAGAACAGGACCAGAGCAATTGCCCCAACTCCAACAGCTGCATTCACAAACGGAACATAAATCTGCCCGCGCTCTTGCTTGTTGGTGTGCTGAATTCGAATTCTTGGCAGGAAGCCCAACTGCACAGCCTGGCTGGCAAGGGAAGCCACAGCACTAATCAATGCCTGTGAAGCAATGATGGTTGCAAACGTGGTAATCAATAGCAGAAGCAGAGCTGGCAACCCTGGGCTCGCCATTCCGAAGAAGGTGTTTCCGTGAGCGCTTGGGTCGCGTAGTAGCAGCGCTCCCTGACCGAAGTAGTTCAAAGGCAAAGCTAGACCAGCAAGAGCGAACCAACCAAAACGAATCGGACCCTTGCCGAAGTGCCCAAGGTCTGAGTACAAAGCTTCCGCACCGGTTACCGCCAAGATAACCGAAGACATTACAAACAGGGTTTGGAATGAATGAGCCTGAATGAAGTTGAAAGCATACATCGGGTTTAGAGCCGAGAGTGACTCAGGGTTCTGAATGACCTGAGAAACACCCATGTAGCCGATAACTAAGAACCAGAGAATCATGACCGGACCAAAGATTGTTCCGATCTTGTGCGTTCCCTTGAATTGAACGATGAACAAGATGGCAAGAATCAACACCGTTAGAGGCACGACCAAGAATTCCAAGGTTGGGTCGATGGTCTTAATACCTTCAACAGCCGAGATCACAGAAATGGCCGGGGTTAAAATGCCATCGGCGAATTCCAATGCCGCTGCCATCAAGAAGACGAACACGGTGAAACCCATGAGACCTTTTCGGCCGCTACGAATCTTCTCTGAGAACTGCGAGAACATGGCAAGCGTTCCACCCTCGCCCTTGTTGTCCGCATTCAAAACAAAGATTAGGTACTTGATTGAAACAACGATGGTTAGTGTCCAGAACACTAGCGATAGAACACCGAGAATCTCGGAACGGGTGTCGCCGCCAGCGTGAACTGCTTCATTGAAGGCATAAATCGGGCTTGTTCCAATGTCACCGTAAACAACACCCATCGCTCCAAGGGTTAGTGCTGCGTTCCTCTTTAGCGGGCTACCTTTTTTGGTTTTGTTCACGGGTGATCTCTAATCGTTTTGGCGTGGGGAAAAACTTTGCTCTATGAATGCTACGCCTAAGAAATAGGGCGGAGTTCAATCTCGGTGGTTGATTCATCCAAAGTTGCGAAGTGGGTGAAACCGTTAGCCGCCATCGACTCCAACAAGCCATTGAGTTTCTTTGGGCGATTTTCAAAACGAACTCGGTAACCCTGCGCAATTAGCGAGTCGCGAATCTCAACAGCCTTGGCCAAAACATCTCCTTCAAGCACCAGAACAACCGACTCGGCCGAACCAGAAAACATTGAAAGCTCAATCAAATCCATGACGCGTTCGAAACCGAGTGCGATACCGACCGCAGGAACATCCTGACCGAGCCACTTACCAACCATGCCGTCGTAGCGACCGCCACCACCGATTGACGAACCAGAACCAGGGTGTTCAATCTCGAAGATTGGACCAGTGTAGTAACCCATTCCGCGAACCAGAGTTGGGTCATACTTCAACCGCGAAGCACCAACCACCGAGAAAATCTCCGATAGCTCAGACGGAATCACCGAAACATCTAGAGCAGAAATCCATGCGCTGAAAGCAGCACCAACGCCGAAACGTTCTTCCAACTCGGCCGCAACGCCATCGGCGCCAATCTTGTCCAGCTTGTCGATCGAAATCATCGCCGAACCGTGGTCGGCCTCAGCAACACCAAGAGTGTTCAACAAAGCAACCAGCAAAGACCTGTGGTTCACGCGAATCACAGCATCCGACAAACCGAGAGCATCCAAAGCCGCCAAAGACGAAGTCAGCAAATCAATCTCGGCCAAACCAGAAGCATCGCCAATGATGTCGATGTCACACTGAACAAACTGACGATAGCGTCCCTTCTGCGGCCGCTCTGCTCGCCAAACTGGACCGGCCTGGATCGCCTTGAAAACCGTTGGCAACGAATTTCGGTTGGTGGCGTAGTAACGAGTAAGAGGAACCGTTAGGTCATAGCGAAGACCGAGATCTGAAAGTTCCCCAGAAGAAGCCAAAGCCTCATCAAGTTCGGCACCGCGCTTCATTACTCGGAAGGCAAGCTTCTCGTTGTCCCCGCCCTGACCAGAAGTGAGCTTGGCGATATCCTCGAGAGCTGGAGTCTCAATCTCCTGGTAACCACGAGCCGAATATGTTTCACGAATCTTCCCCAACACCAAATCACGCGAACGCTTGTCTTCCGGAAGGAAGTCGCGCATTCCGCGTGGTGGGTTTACTGGATTAGCCATGGGTCAAGTTTGCCAGAGCCTACAGCTCTTCCCCGATAACTCCGGCATCGGATGCCTCAAGAATTTCGAACTTACGAATGTCGCTCATGAGATCCGTGGTTGCTTTTCGCAGGGCCATTTCTGGGTCAATGCCGTTTACGCGGGCTGCTGAAACGATTGCTAGTAGCAGTGCGCCGAGTTCTTCATCGGTTTCTACGTTGATTGGGCTTTGGCCTTTTTCAAGAACTCCTAGCTTCTCGGCTTTGCCGATTACCTTGTTGGCTAGGGCAAGAGCAGGCATGGCTAGAGGAACGCCGTCGAGAACGGATTCGCGTTCGGGCTTTTCTTTCTTCTTGTGGTTATCCCAAGACTTCATCACGTCTTCGCCAGTTTCTGCGGCGAATTCCTTCATCTCTTCTTCGTTGCCGAAGACGTGAGGGTGACGAGACTTCATCTTGTCTTCCATGTATTTGGCGACATCTTGGATGTTGAACTGTCCGTTGGCTTCGGCAATGTCGGCGTGGAAGATCACGTTGTAGAGAACGTCACCAAGCTCTTCTTTGATTGCTTGCGGGTCTTTGCTCTGCACTGCGTCGACGAGTTCATAGGTCTCTTCGATTAGGTAGGTCAGGAGGGTCTCGTGAGTCTGCTCGGCATCCCAAGGGCAACCGCCTGGGGCACGGAGTTGGTGAGCGGTGGCGATTAGATCGTTTAGGTTGCTCATTTCATGACCTCCATTTTGTTGGGTCTAACGATGGCGAATAGGAGGATTACTCCTATCGAGAGTGTGATGGCGATTGCGATGCCAATTCCGAGCGAAGAGTTGTGGTCGAGAGCGGCATAAATCGGACCAGCCAGCGTTGCGGCGAAGGTTCCTGAGAAGGTGATTACCGCGGCAGCCGTGCCGGCTTCGTGCGGGTGGGAGTCCATGGCGAGACCAAGGACAGGCGTGATGGATGAACCGAACGACATCACGAACATGGCCATGGTTAGTGTGAAAACGATGAATGGGGCTTGGAAAATTGCGATGAAGATAAGCCCAATACCAGCGGCAATGCCGAGAAGTTGGGTTCCAAGAAGAACATACTGTGGTTTGAACTTGCGGCTAAGTGCGGCACCCAATTGGGCTCCGGTGTAGGAGCAGGCAGAGTTGATGGCGAGGAAGAAGCCAACCTGGGTGGCGCCAATTCCAAAGGCGTTGTCATAGATGAACGTGCTGATGTTCAGGTAGGAGTAGAGAGCGACGCTAATTGTGATTTGAACCAGAACCAAGCCAAGGAATACGCGGTCTTTGAGGAGCCTTGCAAAGCCGCTCACAACCTCTTTGGCGGTGGTTTTGGTTCGGTCTTCCAGAGTCATAGTGTCTGGCAGATTCCAGTAGATGACCGCGAGTAGAACGGTTGAGGCGATAGCCAAAAGGATGCCGAGGCCTCGCCAATCGGTGAAGCTTTGGAGAACTGAACCGAAAATCGGGCCTAGGAACCAGGTGGTTCCCATAAGCAGCATCGAGCGAGCAATTGCCTTGATGAGTTGGAGACCCTGGTAGAGATCTCTCAGCATGGCGTTCGCAACTACGGCTGCGCAGGCGGCGAAGAATCCTTGAGCTGCTCGAAGGGTGAAGAAGAATTCCACGTTGGTCACAAACGCGGTGGCAAGGGATGCCAAAGCGTATCCGGCTAGAGCTAATAAAACCGGACGACGACGACCGATTGCGTCGCTTAGCGGACCTGCCACAACGAGACCAACCGATACGCCAAGAGTTAGAAAAGTGAGGTTCTGACCGATTAGGGCGGCTTGAACATTTAAGTCGTTGGCGATGTTCGCTATGTTCGGCATATACGGGTCGAGCGACAGCGGCTGAAGCATTCCCAAAGCCCCGATGAGCAAAATTAGGCCGGTGCGGAGTTTGGTTTGGGTCATGGGTTCAAGGCTAACAAGCGTTTAGTTGGTTGCTCGGTTCAACTGCTCGAGAAGCGCCCAAGTCCAGTCGATCATTTCCCTATCGCTGGTAACCATCGGAGTTGGAATGTTGAGGGTCTTAGCGGTGGCAAGGTAGCGGGCTCCAGGGTAGAGCTTAGAGAAGGCAACTTGGGTGGCTTCGTCGAACTCGATTGGCGCGATTCGGGCCATCTGACCGATCAGTAGAACGTCTTTGAGGCCCATTCGGTTGGCAGTTTGACGCAACTCGGTTACGTCCAAAAGGTTTATAACGGGTTGAGGAGCAACACCGTAACGGTCTTCTAGTTCCGCCTTGATTTTGTCGAGGTCTTCCCTGGTGTTGGTGGCATTACTGCTCGCCGAAAGCTTGTGATATGCCTCGAGTCGCAGACGCTCGGAATCCACATAGGTGGCTGGGATGTGGGCGTCGATTGGCAGTTCAAGTTTCAGGTCGGCTGGGGTTTCAACCTTGATTCCCTTGAAGTCGGCAACGGCTTCGCCAATCATGCGTAGGTAGAGATCAAACCCAACACCGGCGATGTGGCCAGACTGCTCGCCACCGAGCAGGTTTCCAGCTCCGCGGATTTCAAGGTCTTTCAGAGCCACCTGCATTCCGGAACCAAGTTCGTTGTTCGTGGCGATAGTGGCCAGACGGTCGTGAGCGGTTTCGCTCAGTGGTTTTGATGGGTCATAGAAGAAGTAGGCGTAGGCGCGTTCACGGCTGCGCCCAACGCGTCCTCTAATTTGGTGAAGCTGGCTTAGTCCGAAGTTTTCGGCACGGTCAACAATCAAGGTGTTGGCATTTGGAATGTCGATACCGGTTTCGATGATGGTGGTTGAAACTAGAACGTCGAACTTCTTTTCCCAGAAATCAACCACAACTTGTTCAAGGGCATTCTCCCCCATTTGGCCGTGTGCTACTGCGATTCGAGCCTCGGGCACGAGTTCACGCAGGTGGTCGGCGACGAGTTCGATATTCTCAACGCGGTTGTGAACGAAGAAGACCTGACCTTCTCGAAGCAGCTCTCGGTGAATGGCCGCAGTTACCTGCTTGTCGGAGTAACCGCCGACGAAGGTGAGGATCGGGTGGCGATCTTCAGGCGGGGTAGCCAAAGTCGACATTTCGCGAATACCCGTGACCGCCATTTCCAAGGTTCTTGGAATCGGAGTGGCCGACATGGAAAGCACGTCGACGTCGGCTTTCAATTCCTTTAGTTTTTCTTTGTGTTCAACGCCGAATCGTTGTTCTTCATCAACGATGATGAGCCCGAGGTTCTTGAACTTGACGTTTCCAGAGAGCAGTCGGTGAGTTCCGACTACCATGTCGATACTTCCGTCTTGGAGGCCTTGAATCGTGGCCTTTACTTCTTTCTCGGTTTGGAAACGAGACAGGCTTCGAACCGTTACAGGGAAACCTTCGAATCTGGTTTCGATAGTGTCGGTGTGCTGGCGAACCAGAAGTGTTGTTGGCACCAGCATCGCCACCTGCTTGCCATCCTGAATGGCTTTGAAAGCTGCGCGAATGGCAACCTCGGTTTTGCCATAGCCAACGTCGCCCGCGAGGAGGCGGTCCATTGGAACCGAGCCTTCCATGTCACGCTTCACCTCGTCGATGGTGTTGAGCTGGTCTTGAGTTTCAACGTAAGGGAAAGCTTCTTCCATCTCTCGCTGCCAAGGAGTATCTGGCCCGAAGGAGTAGCCCTTCGCCTGCATTCTGGCCGAGTAAAGCTTCACGAGGTCGATGGCAATCTTGCGAACTGCCTTGCGAGCGCGGCCCTTTTGGTTAGCCCAGTCGGAGCCTCCCATTTTGGAAAGAACAGGCGCCTCGCCACCAACATAACGAGTAAGCAGATCTAGGTGATCGGTTGGCACGTAGAGTGTGTCATTGGCTTGTCCGCGCTTCGAAGGTGCGTATTCAACCAACAGGTATTCGCGTTCATGCTGGTTGCCACCAACGCCGCTCTTGCGAGAGATTAGTTCCACGAAACGGCCGATGCCGTGAATTTCGTGAACCACGTAGTCGCCGCGCTTTAGAGTGAGCGGGTCAACCGCTGCTCCCCTGCGTGCCGCCAGCTTTCGAGCCTTAGGGCTCAGATAGCTTGAGTTCTTGCCGTAGTAATCGGCCTCGGTAAGAACGATCAGTTTGCTGTCTGGTGCTGCAAAACCTTTTCGGAAACTTGCCTGCCCAACCAGAACCTGGTTCTTGCCTTCGTCTGGAGATTCGAAAAGTCTGGCTGGAATGTTTTGGCTGTTTAGTTTCTCAACCAAACGCTCAGCGGTTCCATGCCCTGGCATCACAATGTAAATCGTTTGATCAGCTTTCAGCTGATCCTCGAGCCACTGGTCAACCTTGGTTTCGACGACCGTGAAGTTCGGGATATCTAGCAGGTTCAGGTTGATTTCATCGGCGTCACCAGAAGGCAGCTGGGAAATTTCGATTCTTGGGTGCCCCTTTAGCGAATCAAGGAAAGACTTGATTGGCAGGAAGCCGCCGGCATTGAGATCGATTGGCGCTCTAGCACCCTCGGCGGCTGCATCCCAGGCAGCGTGGAGAAACTCCTCGTTGGTCTCGACCAAGGAAGCCGCCCGAGCTCCAGCTTTTTCCGGACCAATAATGGTGACCGCAGCGTTTTCAGGAAGGTAGTGACTGAATGGAACCATTCGGTCAACCAACACCGGAGCCAAAGACTCCATACCTTCAACCGGAATGCCCTCGGCAATTTTCGAAAGCATCGTGGAAAGGTTTGGGAATTCGTGTTCCATTTCACGCGCTTTGGCGGCAACCGCAGGGGTGATGATTACTTCGCGCGCAGGATAGATTTCGAGTTCTGAAATGGTTTCAGACTTTAGAGAACGCTGATCTGAGACCGAGAATTGACGAATCTCTTCTAGCTCGTCGCCGAAAAATTCAAGGCGAACCGCGTGCTCGGCGGTGGTTGGGAAGACGTCGAGGATTCCACCGCGAGTAGCAAATTCACCGCGACGAGTAACCATGTCGACTCGCTCATAGGCAAGTTCGACCAACTTGAGATTTAGCTCTGGCAGAAGATAGTCGTTTCCGGCAATCAGTTTCAGCGCTGGGTGCTCACCCAGGCCGGCAACCACCGGTTGAAGGGCTGCTCTGATCGAAGCTAAAACGTAAACATTGTGCTCAGCCGGAGTGTTCTGAAGTTGGTGCATTCTCTGAAGAACGCGAACGCGCTTGCCAACGGTTTCTGGGCTTGGGCTCAATCGTTCGTGAGGCAGTGTTTCCCAACTCGGAAACTCGAGCACTTCACAGATTGGATCAAGTTCGCGAAGAGTCTCGGAAAGTTCTTCGGCTTCTCGGCCGGTGGCGGTGACCACGAGTTGAACTGCCGTTAGTTTCTTGGCCCTGCGTGCTGAAGCAATGAGGTTGAGAACAAAAGGGGTAGAACCCTGAGAAGCGATGACTCGCAGGCTTTGATTGGTTATGTTGGCTTCCAACTTTGCGGTTGGATACCCATCACCGAAGAGCGCAGTCAGGCGCACTAATGCCTGGGTCTGCGGGTTGTTCACATCACAAGTTTACGAGTGAAAGCGCTGCTGTGCTGCGGCTAGTCCGTCTTTGACGATTGCTTCGACCGCGTCGGCGGCGATTTCGAGTGTGGTTGGTAGCTCTTTCTTCTCGGTCGATGAGAAGTTTTTTAGCACAAAGTCGGCAGTGTCCATTGAACCCGGTGGGCGTCCGATCCCCACGCGGATGCGGATGTATTCGTTTGTGCCGAGTGCTGAGATGATGTCACGAAGGCCGTTGTGACCGGCGTGCCCGCCACCAAATTTGATGCGAACATCTCCTGCCGGAATGTCGAGTTCATCATGAATAACTATGACGTTGGCTGGGTCGATTCCGTAAAACTTGGCAAGATTTGCCACCGGCCCGCCAGAAGTATTCATGTAACTCAGCGGCTTGGCGAGAACGAGTTTCTCTTGCCCGATACCCAAACGAGTTTCGGCAACCATCGCGTTTGCCTTGTGCTTGGAGTATTTAGCTCCGAGCCTGGAGGTCAAGGTGTCGAGCACCATTTGACCAACATTGTGTCGGTTAAATGCGTAGTCGGGCCCAGGATTACCGAGCCCGACTACGAGAAACATTTTTACTCTGCGGCTGCAGCAGGTGCTGCGTTGTCTTCAGACGCACCGGCACCGGTTTCGATAACGGT
>JBJOJC010000059.1:0-7166 GCA_046046825.1 Actinomycetota bacterium
ATTGCCGCCGGTTTGGGTGTGGCCAGGGCTAAGACCAAGGGCGATTCGATTGTGATGGTCGGTGACGGCTCCTACCTGATGATGAATACCGAATTGGTCACTGCGGTGGCCGAGCGCATCAAGTTCATCACTGTCTTAATTCAGAACCACGGGTACGCGTCAATTGGTCACCTCTCGGAAGACGTTGGTTCTCAGCGTTACGGAACCAAATACCGTTTCCGTGATGCAAACACCAACTCCCACGAGTCGGGCGAGTTCTTGCCAGTAGATCTCGCTGCCAATGCTGAAAGTTACGGCGTGAAAGTTATCCGCGTTAACCCAGGGCCAAACTCGATT
Source organism: Actinomycetota bacterium (assembly GCA_046046825.1). Classification (GTDB taxonomy): domain Bacteria; phylum Actinomycetota; class Actinomycetes; order Actinomycetales; family Microbacteriaceae; genus Rhodoluna. Next base: position 337 of record JBJOJC010000059.1, read on the forward strand.
AGTGAGCTAAAAGCTGCGATGGTTGAGGCCAAGGCTCACCAGGGTGGTCCGGTGTTGATTCACATCAATAACAACCCAACAATCTACGCTCCAGATGGTGAGGGCTGGTGGGACGTTCCAGTGTCACCTATTTCAACCGTGGAGAGCACTCAAAAAGCTTTTGCTGGCTATGCCGAGGCGAGAAAGCTTCAGAAACCGTTACTAGGTAATGGTGTTCGCGATAAGCAGTAAAGCATAGACTTTGCGGGTAGGGGTGCTTTCCGGCACCCCTACTTTTTTGCCTCAGACTAGCACGTGCCAAATCTTTATCGTTTTGTTACCAATAGAATTTAGAAAGCACTAGCACGTGCGAGTAAATTTCATTAGGTAACCTTTGTATTAACATTCAGGAAGTAGCATCGATGTCCAATCAAATCCGCGTCGGAACAGCACCAGATTCATGGGGGGTTTGGTTTCCAAACGACCCAAACCAAGTTCCTTGGGAGCGGTTTCTAGACGAGGTTCAGGCTTCTGGCTACCACTGGATTGAACTAGGCCCTTACGGCTACCTGCCAACCGACCCAAACGAGCTCGCCGATGTTTTGGCAGAGCACGACCTCAAACTTTCAGCGGGAACCGTGTTCACCGGCTTCCATAAGGGAGACGAACAGTGGAAGCGCGCATGGGACCAGGCACTAGACGTGGCTGGACTGGTTTCAAAGCTCGGTGCCGAGCACTTGGTAGTAATCCCTGATTTGTGGCGCTCCGATGCCACAGCAGCAGTGCTCGAGCCTCGCGTGCTAGATAACGAACAGTGGAAGAAACTAGCCGCCGGACACGACCGGTTGGGTAAGGCGCTTTGGGAAGAATACGGCATCAAGCAGCAGTTTCACTCTCACGCCGACAGCCACATTGGAACCTATCAAGAAGTGGAGCGGTTCCTAGCCGAAACTTCCAAGGAGTTCACCAACCTCTGCCTCGACACCGGCCACTTCGCCTACTACCTTGGCGATAACGTAAAGCTAATGGAACAGTACCCAGACCGGATTGGTTATCTGCACCTCAAGCAAGTTCACCCAGACATTCTTGCCGAAACCCTGAAGAACGATCTTCCTTTTGTAGAGGCTGTTGCCATGGGCGTTATGACCGAACCGGGTGGAGTTGGGGTTCCCGAGTTTGCTCCGATTCTTGAACTTGCCGCCAAGATTGACGCCGACATGTTTGCCATTGTGGAACAGGACATGTATGGCTGTGACGTTGACTTCCCAGGCCCAATTGCCAAGCGCACTCGAGACCACATTGCTTCGTGCACCCACGCTGCAAGATTCATTTAGAAAGTAAAAGCAAATGTCAGAACTAAGAATTGCAGTTGTCGGTGCCGGTCTAATGGGCGCCGACCATATCATCCGCATCCAAAAGCGAATCGTTGGCGCCGAAGTAACTGCGGTTGTTGAACCAGATGAAGGTCGCGCGCAGGCAGCTCTCGAAACTGCGCCAAATGCCAAGTGGTTCCCGAACATCGAGGCCGCCATCGCCGCAAAGGCCATGGATGCAGTTCTAATCGCTACCCCTGGCCAGTTCCATGAACCAGTTTTGATTCCGGCACTTGAAGCCGGTTTGCCGATTCTGTGTGAGAAGCCGCTCACCCCAGATGCCGAATCCTCCTACCGGATTGTGGAATTGGAAGTTGCTAAAGGCGTGCAACTAATCCAGGTTGGATTCATGCGTCGTTTCGACCAGGGTTATATCAACCTTCGGGAATTGATTGCATCGGGCAAGCAGGGTGAGTTGCTCGGTTTGCACTGCGCCCACCGCAATCCAGCTGTGCCAGACACCTACCACAACGACATGTTGATCTTCGACTCGGTGGTTCATGAGATCGACATCGTTCGTTTCCTTACCGACTCGCCAATCAAGTCGATTGAAGTGAAGCACATGAAGCGCAACAAGCTCTCTCCAGAGAAGCTAAACGAACCAATCCTTGCCCTTCTCGAAACCGAAGACGGAGTTTTGGCCACCGTTGAGATGAACGTGTCGGTGCAATTCGGTTACCAGGTGAAGACCGAAGCGGTATTCCAGAAGGGAATCGCTGAAATCGGCCGCACCGCTGGGATGAACACCTTCTTCGAGGGCCAAATAGCCACCGAAGAGCACATGTCATTCAAGACCCGCTTTGCTGCCGCTTACGATACACAGATTCAACGTTGGGTTGATGCAACGAAGTTGGGCAAGATTGATGGGCCAAGTGCCTGGGATGGTTACCTGGCTGCAGCCGCGGTTGAGGCTGGTGTGGGAGCGCTCCAAAACGGTAATAAGGTTGAAGTAAGCTACAAGTCAAAGCCATCGTTTTACGCCTAAAGTAGGAGCCTTTTATGGTCAAGATCGCACTGGACCCAACCCCGTTTCACTCAACCCACGGTCTTCTGGAGTTCCCTAAGGTTGCAGCCGAACTCGGCTACGAGTATCTGCAATTAACCCCGCACCCAGACTTCATACCGTTTTTCAACCACCCGAAAGCCGATGACCAGTTGGTGAGGGATTTGAAAAAGGCCGTGAAAGACGCTGGGATCAAGATTGCGTCAACGCTTCCCGTGTTGCGCTGGTCAAGCCCAGATCCAGACGCCAGAGAAGCTGCCGTGCGTTACTTCAAGCGAGTTCTGCAACTCACTGTTGAACTTGGCGTTGACACAATTGGAACCGAGTTCTCTGGTCGGCCAGAAAAAGCCGAAGAATCCGAGCGAGCTTTTTACCGTTCGATGGAAGAGCTCGTTCCACTGGTTGAAAAAGCTGGAGTAAAGGTATTTATCGACCCACACCCGGATGATTTTGTTGAAAACGGATTGGCTGCGTGGCGAGTAATCCGAGGAATTAACTCCCCGAACTTTGGGATGGTATACGTGGCATCGCACTCATTCCACATGGGCAATCAACCCGAAGCCATTCTGGAAGCAGCCAAGGGTAGAGTCGGCATAATCCACATGTCCGACACTATGGACCACACTGCGTCTCACGGCCTTCGTTACATCACAAACCCTCCAGGTAACGCTGTTCGCGTGCACCAACACCTTGCTATCGGAGACGGAGATGTTGATTTCAACCGCATGTTCAAGGCTCTCAAAGCCAATGGTTTCATTGACAACCCGAATAGCGTCATCTGCTCAAGCGTATTTGCGGAAAACGAGCGCGCTGAAGAAGTTGCTCGCTTCCAGCTCAGCAAGATTCAAGAATTAGTGGCGTCCGTAAAGTAACTTCTCCTAGGTAAAGTGAAGGGCCCCGAGATTGCTCCCGGGGCCCTTCACTTTTAGGAAATTTATTACTTCTTGCGAACCGAGTTGATCTCGTTGGTAAGTAGCTCTAGGTCCTTACCTCCGGCCATGGCCTTGGTTAGCTCATCGATGTCAGCGGTTGCGCGTTCCATGCTCTGAACCAGCTTGCCGCGGTTCAGGAGATAGAAGCGGTCGCCAACTAGGAAAGCGTGGTTAGGGTTGTGAGTGATGAAGATAACCGCGATGCCACGCTCTTTGGCGGCAAGCACGTACTTCAGAACGATTCCAGACTGGCGAACACCCAGAGCCGAGGTAGGCTCATCGAGAATCAGCACCTTAGCACCGAAGTAAACAGCACGAGCAATGGCAACAGCCTGGCGCTCACCACCGGATAGGGTACCGATTGGCTGGTTTGGGTCTCGAAGGTCGATACCCATGGCAAGAAGTTCCTGCTTGGTGAGTTCCTTCATCTTCTTCACATCAAGCCACTTGAACGGGCCAAAGCCCTTTTCAATCTCGTTGCCGATGAAGAAGTTTCTCCAGATCGACATCAGCGGGATTGTGGCCAGGTCCTGGAACACAGTGGCAATACCGGCGTCGAGGGCATCACGTGGGGAGTTGAAATTAACTTCCTTGCCTTCGACCAGGTACTTACCCTTGGTTGGCTTGTGAACCCCAGACAGGGTCTTGATCAGAGTTGACTTGCCGGCACCGTTGTCGCCAAGGATGCAGGTAACGGTTGAAGCGTCAACCTTTACACTGATGCCCGAGTTAGCGATAACGCTTCCGAAGCTCTTTTCAACGTCGATTAGTTCTAGTGTAGTTTTTGCCATTAGCGCTTACCTCCTGCTGCCTTGCGACCAATGTAGGTGTTGATCATTACTGCTGAGAACAAGATCACGCCTAGGAAGGTCGAGGTCCAGTCTGAGTTCCAAAGTGAGAACGGGATACCGATGTAGGCCATACCCATGATTACTGCGCCGATTGAGGCACCGATTGCTGAACCAGCGCCACCGGTTAGTAGGGTTCCACCTACGGCAGCAGCGATGATGTAGTAGAACTCCTGGCCAACACCTTGACCCGCTTGCATACCCTGCAGGCGAAGCACGAAGATGATTCCCACTAGAGCTGCGGCAACCGAGGTGGCCATGAATAGAGCAATCTTGGTGCGAGCCACTGGAACTCCAGCGTTACGAGCTGCATTCTGGTCGCCACCGGCAGCGAAGATCCAGTTACCGAACTTGGTTCTTGTAAGTAGGAAGGTTGCTGCGATGGTAATGAAGAGCCACCATGCGAGAGAGATCTGGAAGTTTTGGTCGCCGACCTTGAAGGTGCTGGCGAATACTGCTTTGGCGCCTTCATAGCCGTCTGCCTTGTCAACTCCGGTGACGCGAACTGATCCGGTGAGGATCATGGTTAGGGCGAAGTTGGCACCCTTCAGGATGAAGAAGGTGGCCAAGGTGATGATGAACGATGGCAGCTTGGTTTTTACTACAAGGTAGCCGTTTACAAAACCAATACCGGCAGCGAAGATTAGCCCTACAACGATTGCTAGCCAAATGTTCATTCCTAGTTTGGAAACCAACATGCCGACTAGTAGACCGGTGGTGCCAACCATGACACCCGAGGAAAGATCGAATTCACCGGCGATCATCAAGAGCGCTACTGCGATGGCTACGATGCCAATCGGGGCTGCGATGTCGGTCCAACCGGCGATACCTGGAAGCTTCGCAAAGTTTCCAGTGGTGTCGGTTGAGGTGAACAGGATAAAGATTGCGATGGCGCCTAGAAGAGCTCCCACCTCGGTTCGGCGAAGTGCCTTAGTTAGGAAAGAAGCTTTTTTTACTCTTTCGTCAGTTGTCGCTGGTGTCGACATTGAACAGCCTTTCAAATTCTTGGTGCATTGTGTTTAAAGAAATTTGGGGGTGGGCTGAGAAACAACCCACCCCCAAATCTTGGAGCTAGTTTTTAGCGAGTTCCCGCAGCTACTAGGTCCTGGACCTTAGCTACGTTGTCCGCGGTTACGAAACCAGGGCCCGAGTAGATTGGCTGTCCGCCACCAAGCTCGTGTCCGGTGGTTAGGTTTAGGTACAACAAGACAACCGAGAGGTAACCCTGTGCGTACTGCTGCTGGTCGATGGCAAATTCCATCTTTCCGTCAGCGATAGCGGTTAGAGCCTCAGGTGACATGTCTACGGTACCGATCTTTAGCGATAGGCCTAGTTCTTCAGCTGCAGGTAGAACAGCCTTAGCAGCGATGTCAGCGTTCAAAGCGAATACTGCGTCGATGCTGGTGTCAGCCTGTAGAGCAGCCTTGATCTTGGCGCTGGCAGCAGTTAGGTCTGCTAGTCCACCATCAAGGTTGAAGTTGGTTGCCTTACCGGTGAAGGTCTGCGCTAGACCCTTGCAACGGTCTGCAAGGCCCGAGTTACCGGCTTCCTGGATTGGGCAAAGAACGTGCTTTACGCCCATTGCGTTGAACTTTAGGCCAGCCTGCTGACCAGCGATGATTTCATCCTGACCAACGTGGGTGAATGCACCTAGTTCTGCGTAAACCGAAGAACCTGAGTTCATGGTTACGGTTGGGATGCCTGCATCGTGTGCCTTTAGCATTGCGTCCTTGATGGCGCCTGCGTCTGGTGCTGATGCTGCGATTCCCTGACATCCAGCTGCGATACCGGCGTCAATGGTTGAAGCCTGCTTTGCTGAGTCATTGTTTGAACCCTGGTAGTCAAGAGTGATACCTAGGTCTGCAGCTGCAGCCTCGGCACCCTTCTGAGCTACGGTCCAGAACGAACCGCCGTCTCCGTGGGTGTAAACACAGATCTTTAGTGCTTTGGTGTCATCTGCTGGGGCAGCAGCCGAGCAACCCGAAAGTGCAATAGCTGAAACCGCAACGAGGGCAAGAGCCTTCATCTTTAGCGACATTTGTTTCCTCTCATCATTTAGCTGAGCAGCTTTGCCCAACAACGTAAGTATGTCTTAACAAAAACGGAACGTTCCACGAAACAACAGGTCGTTACCAATTCGCAATGAATCGTTTATTTAGCGCAACTTTGTTAGTTTCATTGGGCTAAACCTGCCTTCGGCGACTTCTTCCGTTGTTTGCTAATTGTTATAACAATACACATGAGTTGCTACTATTGGGAACGTTCCAATATTTGAGAGGCAGTTAGATGCAGTACGACAAAATCGCTGGAGCCCCAATTTCATGGGGTGTTTGTGAAGTGCCAGGCTGGGGTCACCAGATGGGGCCGGAGCGTGTTCTTCAGGAAATGGCTAGCCTCGGGCTAAAAGCCACTGAATTCGGACCACTCGGCTTCCTTCCGGTAGAAGCTGAGGCTCGCGCCAAAGTTCTGAGCGATCTGAACATGCACGCAACCGGTGGCTTCTTCCCAGTGCTACTGCATGACGCAACTCACGACCCAATTCCTAACGTTCAGAAGGAACTTGAGAGCTATGTTGCAACCGGCGCCACCACTTTGGTGTTGGCAGCAGACAGCGGCAAGGCGGGCTACGACGAAAAGCGAGCGGAACTGACCGAAGAACAGTGGGCTACCGTTTTCAAGAATCTAAATGCCATAT
>JBJOJC010000060.1:0-10233 GCA_046046825.1 Actinomycetota bacterium
CACAATCCTGATGGCTACGAAATCGTTCTAGGCAATGGCGGCTCCACGGCGTTCTGGGACGTCGCTGCTTTCTCGCTCGCCCAAGCGAAGGCTCAGAACCTGGTGCACGGCGAGTTCGGAAATAAATTTGCGAGCGCACTAAGCGCCCCTTGGCTAACCAAGCCAACCGTACTCAACGGTGAACCTGGTTCTCGTCTGGAACTGCAGGCAGAGGCGGGCGTTGACATTTACGCCTACCCACAGAATGAAACTTCAACCGGTGTTGTGGCTCCGGTAACTCGTATTCCTGGAGTCGACTCGGGTGCCCTGTTTCTAACCGATGCCACTTCGGCTGCCGGTGGAATTGACTTTGATCCAACTGAAACCGACGTCTACTATTTCGCCCCGCAAAAGAATTTTGCATCTGATGGCGGACTCTGGTTTGCTCTAATGTCGCCGGCTGCTATCGAGCGCGCCGAGCGAATTGCTGCGAGCGACCGTTACATCCCGGAATTTTTGAGCCTGAAAACCGCCATCGACAACTCGCGTCTAAACCAGACTCTGAACACCCCGGCCATCTCGACTCTGTTCCTTTTGGCCGAACAGATCGATTGGATGAACGAAAACGGCGGATTGGCTTGGGCGCACTCCCGCACCAAGGAAGCCAGCGATTTGATTTACAACTGGGCCGAGCAAAACCAGTTCGCTACTCCGTTTGTGGCTACCCCAGAACACCGATCACAGGTTGTTGCCACGATTGACTTCGACGGAATCGATGCAGCCGCAATTTCGAAGGTGCTTCGCGCCAACGGAGTGGTTGATGTTGAGCCTTATCGAAAGCTCGGACGCAATCAGCTTCGTGTGGCCACCTTTACCGCTACCGAAGCATCGGATGTTGAACAACTACTGAAATCCATCGACTACGTAATTGAACACATCGGTTAATGAAACTTTTTGTTCCAGACGAGGATCGTCGACCAGATCCTGAGCCGGTTAAAAGCAATGCCGGAGCAATCGCTCTGGCAGGACTTTTGATTTGGACTTTGGTGTTAGCCGTTTTTCTTATTTTTCCGGCGACTCTTCCAGCTGAAAAACCTTGGTGGCTTTTTACCTGTGTTGTCGGAATCGTCCTGGGGCTCGCCTTCTACATCAAATTCGGTCGTCGCAAGTAATTCTGCTTCGGCGTGCTCGATGGTTTCTTCATCAGCCACATCAACTAGGTCAAGCTCAACTTCTTCAGTTTCTTCGTCGTCTTCTTCATCCTCAGATTCGGCGGCGAGCAGCGCGGCTTCTTCTGCTTCCGCAGCGGCCTGCGCTTCTAGTTCGGCCTGAAGTGCCTTGTAGTCGGCCAAACGCTCCGACCACGGAACCCACTTCGGCGCTACCAGGGCTGCCTCACTTGGCATCATGACAACTTCGGAAATGGTTGGCTCTTGACCCGCAGGCTGGTAAATCGTGACCGACCAGAACCAGCCAACATACCCGCGCAGGGTGCTCTCGAAGATGTAGCTTCGAAGGCCTTCCTCTTCTTCGTCGGTGCGGATGTATTCGCCAACGGCACGACGTCCGCCGGTTAGTCGAGCGGCCTCTTGAGCAAATTCGCTCAAGTCTTTGAAATTACTCATCTAGGTCGTCTGCTACGCGTCGCAGGATAGCCGCGATGCGACGAGCCTTTTCTGGCTCTGGGCGACGGCCGTTCTTGAACGATGGGCCAAGACCGTCGAGGAGACGAATCAAATCTTGCACTACTGCGGCAAGGTCGTCGGCATTACGTCGGTTTGCCTGAACCAGCGAAACCGGCGCTTCGAGAACGCGAACGCTCATAGCCTGCGCTCCACGCTTCGAGTCGACCACGCTGAATTCAACGCGCGATCCTGGCTTTACCGAGGTCATGCCATCAGGTAGCGCCGACGCGTGCAGGTAAACCTCTGCACCCTCATCTGACGCGATAAATCCAAAACCTTTGGCGTCATCAAAAAACTTCACTTTGCCGGTTGGCATTAGAAACCTCCATGTGTTCGAATCTCCATTTTACCGACCCGTCAAGGAAGGTATCCTAAAAGGATGGCAAACTCTTCCGAAGGTCGCTCTAGACTTGAAAACACTATCGCTTACACAATCGCAGGTTTGATTGGTTTATCCATTCTCTCGATCATCGCAATCATGGTGATGACCGTATTTTTCCCGGGTTCACCATCGATCCCAATCTTGGTTGAATTCCCTTGGGTCGCCCTACCAACTTCAGCTCTACTCATCATCACGCTGCTAGTGCTCCAAATCCGCGCCAAGGGTAAAGCCGGAAAATAACCGTGAGCGAGCTGAGGCACCTAGTCGAAGCACTGCGTGGATTAAACGATTCCGCGCTTCGCTCGCTGGTTGCAACCAGACTTATCGCCATTGGAAACATCGAAGACTTCTACGCACTAGCTGAAGCCCTAAATCACCCGAGAAGTTATGCGGCCCAGATTGGTTCCCTGAGTCGCAAGCAACTCGACACAATTTCCGCAATCGCAAAAGGCGAAAAAACTTCGGCCGCTAACGCCGCAAGCCTTCTGGAATTGCAACTGATTTACAAAGATGACACAGGCTACAAAGTTTTTGAAAGCCTGCTGGATCAGTTGAAACAACACAAAACTTTCACCCGGTCGCTCTCGGTTATAAACATTGACGAATCAGAAGTAAAGCAGACCGAAGTCGACCGCGACGCTGGCCTGGTTGCTTTCGAAACAATGCAGGCGCTTACCGAGATCGTGTTCGATTTGGAAAAACACCTCATTCGAGAAGTCGGTAAAGCTGGCGTTGGTTTACCCGATGTGAAGCGCCTAGCTGTGGCGTTGGCTAAGCAAAATGATTACGCCAAACGCATGTTTGCCCTAGCCAGCAGGCTGGGACTCATGACTATCGATCACGCTCGTCATCGGCTAACCCCGATTGCTGTTGAGTGGTTGTCGCTCGACCAGCAGGCACGCATCGAGTTATTGGTGACCAATTTCAAGGCTCTGCTTGGTAGCGAACTCACCGCAAACCTGATTGAAGTAAAACCCGGTCAATCGCTCAAGCACTGGCTCACCGCGCACTTCCCACTTGCCGAAAACACTGCGAGCTCCCGAATTGGTCAGATCCTGGAATTCGCCGAGAGCTTTGGGCTCACTTTCGAACACCACACCACGTCTTGGTTCAGTGATGCTCTGGCCGGTCGGAAGTCACTCAGCAAGCAACTCGACACACACCTTCCGGCAGTTCAAGAACGAATCATCCTTCAAGCAGATTTGAGCATCATCGCCCCGGGTCCGCTACCAACTAACTTGGAAGCCACCCTAAGAAAATTCGCCAGTACCGAAACCATTGGCTTGGCTTCTACCTACCGCTTGAGTGCACTGAGTGTTTGCCACGGACTCGAAACTGGCTTGGAAATTTCAGCGATTCGCGATTTCCTAACCAAGTCATCTGGTGCATCCCTTCCCCAGCCAGTTGAGTATCTCCTCAACGAAGTAGTTGCCCGGTTCGGCAGATTGGTCATAACCGAGTCACTCGAGAGCAGCGACCGAAGCATGATCAGCGCTGCCGACACCTTGTTGCTAACCGAGATTGGCAACGATCCAAGGCTCCGCGCTTTCTCGCTCACTCGACCGACTCCAGAAAAACTAACCTGTCGATTCGAACCGTCGGTGGTTTATTTCGGCCTTCGAGAATGCGGCTACTTAGCAATTCGTCGTGATGCAGCTGGAAAGGTTATTTCCCCGGTTGAAGCAGCCGAGGCGGTGAATGGCAAAACCGCAACCAGCACGCTGGAAAGCGACATAGCCAGAATTCGCGAGGCTGACGCTGCGATGTCGGCCGGCGGAAATGATGAAGCGATTACCCGGCAGGTTCAACTTGCCATTCGAAATAAGGCGCGACTTCTGATTACGGCCACGATTGCCGACGGTAGTTCAGCGACTTTCGATCTGATGCCTAGCGGTATCGCCAATGGGCGACTCCGAGGTCTGGATCGAAAAGCTCAGATCGAACGAACTTTGCCACTTTCCACTATTACGGCCATTACCCTCGCTTAGGCTTTAAGGATGACTTTGGGGCCGCTGATTGTTCAGAGCGATAAAACTGCCCTGCTGGAAGTAGATCATCCGCAGGCAGCCGACGCTCGTCACGACCTTGCCGTTTTTGCCGAATTGGAACGCGCTCCGGAACATATTCACACCTACCGAATCACGCGTCTCGGTCTTTGGAACGCTAGAGCAGCCGGTCATGATTCGGTTTTCGTTCTAGGCGTTTTGGATAAATACGCCAAATTCGCAATTCCAACCTCGGTGCGAAACGACATCATCGACACCATGTCTCGTTACGGACGCCTGACCATTGAACGCGGAGCCGATGATCAACTTCTCCTCCATTCAAATGACCGTGCGGTTCTTCTCGAGGCGTCAAAGCAATCAAAGATTGCTGCCCTCCTAGAAGGTCCGATTGGGAACGAGGCTTTCGCTATCGCCCCCTGGGCAAGAGGTCAGGTCAAGCAGGAACTTTTGAAGCTTGGCTGGCCAGCAGAAGACTTAGCCGGCTACGCTCCTGGCACCCCGCACGAAATTGCCCTGGCCGAATTCGGTTGGAACATCCGCGACTATCAGCAGCAGGCTGTTGAAAAGTTTTGGGAAGGTGGTTCAGGTGTGGTGGTGCTTCCTTGTGGAGCGGGTAAAACCATAGTTGGTGCCGGCGCCATGAGTGTGGCTAAGACCAACACCCTAATTCTGGTTACCAACACGGTCTCCGCTCGTCAGTGGAAGCATGAGCTACTGAAGCGCACCAGCCTCACCGAGGATGAGATTGGCGAATACTCAGGTTCGGTCAAGGAGATCAAACCGATCACCATCGCCACTTACCAAATCCTCACCACGAAGAGTAAGGGCGAATTTGCTCACCTGGCACTGCTTAATGCCAATGACTGGGGTTTAATCATTTACGACGAAGTTCACCTACTTCCGGCTCCGATTTTCAAGATGACCGCCGATCTTCAGGCTCGTCGACGCCTTGGACTTACCGCAACTTTGGTGCGCGAGGACGGAAAAGAGGGTGAAGTCTTTTCACTCATTGGCCCGAAGCGGTTCGATGCCCCTTGGAAAGACATTGAAGCTCAGGGTTACATCGCACCGGCAGCTTGCTTCGAGGTTCGAGTTGATTTGCCAGATGAGACGCGTCTCGATTACGCCATCGCAAACCAGGACGAACGTTATCGCTTGGCCGCAACTGCTTCGGTGAAAATCGAAGTCATTCGACAACTTTTGAAGAGGCATTCCGGAGAGCCGACTTTAGTGATTGGGCAGTACCTAGAGCAACTCCACGAAGTCGCAGAAGCCCTTAGCGTTCCAGTTATCACCGGTCAAACTCCGATTGATGAACGTGAGCGCCTGTTCCAGGCCTTCCGCGATGGCACCGAGAAAACCTTGGTGGTATCCAAGGTAGCCAACTTCTCGATTGACCTTCCTGAAGCGTCGGTTGCGATTCAGATTTCTGGTTCGTTCGGTTCCAGGCAGGAAGAGGCCCAGCGCCTCGGTCGTTTACTTCGCCCTAAGGCCGATGGTCGTGCCGCCAGCTTCTACACCTTGATCGCGCGCGACACCGTTGATCAAGACTTCGCTCAGAATCGTCAACGCTTTTTGGCCGAACAGGGTTACTCATACGAAATCCTCGACGCCCACTCAATCTAAGACACACATAAAACACCCAAGCAACATTCAGGTTTCTCACAGGTTCACGGAGCAAACTCTCAGGTATGGAACCAATCAAGATTCTCGTAGTAGACGATGAGCCAAACATTCGTGACCTTCTCGCCAGCGGACTTAGATTCGCAGGCTTCTCAGTGCTGGCCGTGGGCAATGGAAACGACGCCGTGGTCGCAGCCGAAAAAGGCAACCCAGACCTGATCCTGCTCGATGTGATGCTTCCAGATATGAGCGGCTTCTCGGTCACCAAGAAACTTCGCTCCATGAACATCTTGGCTCCGGTACTTTTCCTAACCGCGCGCGACGAGGTTGAAGACAAGATCACCGGGCTAACAGTTGGCGGCGACGACTACATGACCAAGCCCTTTAGCCTCGACGAAATTATCGCCCGCATTAACGCGATTCTTCGACGCACCAAACAGTCGGCGGTTGAAAAGAGCGTCATTGAAGTTGGCGAGGTTCGCATCGACGAAGACGCCCACGACGTCTATGTGAACGACCAGCAAATCGAACTTTCCCCGACCGAATACAAACTGCTTCGCTACCTCATGGAAAATGCCAACCGAGTGCTCTCGAAGTCTCAGATTCTCGATCACGTGTGGGAGTATGACTTCAACGGTGAAATGGGAATCGTAGAGTCTTACGTTTCATACCTTCGCAAGAAGCTCGACCCTCTCACCAGCGAACCGGTTCTGCAAACCAAACGCGGACACGGTTACATGTTTAAGTCGACCAAAAAGAAATAGGCACATGAACGAAAAGCTCGCGCTGGGTTGGAGCAAAGTTTCCCTTCGCGCCAAACTGACCGCGCTTTCCGTTGCCATCATTGGCCTGTTGCTAATAATTTCTAGCGTGGGCACAGTTGCACTGCTTCGCACCTACCTTCAGGCCAACGTCGACAACGTTCTCATCAAGACCGCGGCGACAATGAGTAAAGAAGATCCAGCGTTGATTCAGGCAAGGTTGGCTACCCGCCAGATTGATCTTCCAGCACTCCCTACCGACTACTACATGGCGTACCTAGACACTTCGGGAACTTTCTTGCTCAGTTTCTCGCAGTCAACCAAGGCACAGCAACCGGTGCCAAACTTCAGCACATTGACCAGCGCAGCGGTCAGCCTTACTCGCGGATTGCCATTTGAGATCGATGAAGCCGGACGCCCGGTTCGTGAGCTCAATGAGGGTAAAGGTTGGCGAATTCTGGCCGTGCCACTCAGTTCCAAACCTGGCACCTTTGTTGTGGCACTTCCGGTTGATAACAACAATGCGCTGATAACCCAGTATCGAAATATCGGCGCTGGGTTTGGCGGGCTGCTGCTGGTGCTTAGCGCCCTCGCAATCTGGATTACCATCTCCTCGGCACTTCGGCCGCTAAAAGAGGTGGAGCGCACCGCAGAGGCCGTTGCGGCAGGAGACATTGGCCGTCGTCTCATCGAAGAACACTCAAATACCGAGGTTGGTCGCATCAACTCATCCTTGAACACCATGCTGAGCAGCATCGAGAACGCCATGGATTCCAGAGGTAAGGCTCTCGAGCAGATGCGTCGATTCGTTTCAGACGCCTCTCATGAGCTGCGCACTCCCCTGGCTTCGGTTCGCGGTTATGCCGAGCTCTACCGAATGGGAGCCTTGAAAGAAAAGCCAGCCCTCGACGACGCGATGGGTCGTATTGAAGCAGAAGCGATTCGAATGGGTGGGTTGGTCGATAGTCTGCTGACCCTGGCCCGTCTCGACGAAGCAACTGATCTTGCTCTAACCGAAACCGACCTGATCCCTATCGCTCTGGAGGCCGCCAAGGATGCATCGGTGGCCGAGCACAAGCGAAACATCGTGGTCGTCAATTTCCAGGGCGAAGAACTGAACCTGGATCACCATGTAAAAGCCAACGTCGATGCCATGTCTTTCCGCCAGGTGCTCACAAACCTGCTCGCCAATGCCAGCCGTTTCTCCCCTGCCGATCGGAACGTAGAGCTGGCACTGGGCACTCAAGGAAGCAAAACCGTCATTGAGGTGCGCGACCATGGGGAAGGAATCCCCAAGCAACTCCGCGGAAAGGTTTTCGAGCGATTCTTCCGAGCCGATAACTCAAGAAACCGCGAAACCGGTGGGTCAGGTCTAGGGCTTTCGATCGTGAAGACCATTCTCGACAGGCACAAGGCAACTATCGTGGCTTTGGAAACCGATGGTGGTGGCACCACCATGCGCATCGAACTGAACTAAGTTATCCCCAGCTTTTTGTAATTCATCAAAAGCAAACTGGCAGGCAACATCATTGTTGCCATGAGTATTTTTAGAGTAGACAGCGAGCAGGTTCTCGCGGCAAACAACAACATTCAAGCAACCATCTCGAAGCTACAAAGCGAAGTTGAGTTGCTTCACACCCAACTACAGGGTCTCGAAGGCTCTTGGCAGGGAGCTGCCGCCACTAGTTTTCAAGAATTGGTGAAGCGCTGGCGACTAACCGCAAACGGTGTTGATCAACAGCTCGGAGAAATCGGTCGAGCTCTAACTCACGCCGCCACCCAGTACCAAGAAATTGAAGCTGCAAACCTTCGCTTGTTTTTGGGTTAAAGAAAAAGCGGTGGGTTCTTTCGAACCCACCGCTTTTTAGTCTTACTTAGAAGTCCATGCCTCCGCCTGGGGCTGCTGGTGCAGCTGCTGGCTCTGGCTTGTCTGCAACAACAGCCTCAGTGGTTAGGAATAGTCCGGCAATCGAAGCTGCGTTCTGCAGCGCCGAGCGGGTCACCTTCACTGGGTCGTTGATACCGGCCTTCATCATGTCAACGTATTCACCGGTCGCGGCGTTTAGACCCTGACCCGATGGAAGGTTGGCCACCTTCTCGGCAACCACGCCTGGCTCTAGACCTGCGTTGATTGCAATCTGCTTTAGCGGTGCCGAGATAGCAACGCGAACGATGTTCGCTCCGGTTGCTTCGTCGCCAACTAGGTGAAGGTTCTCAAAAGCAACCTTGCCAGCCTGAAGTAGTGCAACACCACCACCGGCAACAATGCCCTCTTCAACCGCAGCCTTGGCGTTACGAACTGCGTCTTCAATGCGGTGCTTGCGCTCCTTGAGTTCAACCTCAGTAGCAGCACCCGCCTTGATTACCGCTACACCACCGGCTAGCTTGGCTAGACGCTCCTGTAGCTTCTCGCGGTCGTAGTCGCTGTCTGATGCTTCCATCTCACGACGAATCTGGTCAACGCGTCCCTGAATTGCAACGCTCTCGCCAGCACCCTCAACAATGGTGGTCTCGTCTTTGGTGATTACCACCTTGCGAGCACGACCAAGTAGGTCAATGGTTGCCGACTCTAGGCTTAGGCCGATCTCAGATGAGATAACCTGACCACCGGTCAAAATTGCAATGTCCTGAAGCATGGCTTTGCGGCGGTCTCCGAAGCCTGGAGCTTTAACAGCTGCCGACTTGAAGATTCCACGAACCTTGTTTAGAACCAAAGTAGTTAGAGCTTCACCCTCAACATCTTCTGCGATTAGAAGTAGTGGCTTACCGGCTTGCATAACTTTCTCAACCACAGGAAGCAATTCCTTCATGTTCGAGATTTTCGAGTTGACGATTAGCACGTAAGCGTCTTCGAGGATGGTCTCCTGGCGGTCTGGGTCGGTGACGAAGTAACCAGAGATGTAGCCCTTGTCGAAGCGCATACCTTCAGTTAGCTGAAGTTCGATTCCAAAGGTGTTCGACTCTTCAACGGTGACCACGCCTTCGCGTCCCACCTTGTCGATGGCCTCGGCGATTAGTTCACCGATCTGGCTGTCGCCGGCTGAGATTGAGGCGGTAGCAGCAATCTCTTCCTTGCTCTCTACAGCCTTGGCCTGAGCGATTAGCTGCTCGATAACGGCAGCGGTTGCCTTCTCGATACCGCGCTTCAAGCTGATTGGGTCGGCGCCAGCTGCAACGTTACGCAGACCTTCGCGAACCAAAGCCTGGGCTAGAACGGTTGCAGTGGTGGTTCCGTCTCCGGCCACGTCATCGGTCTTCTTGGCTACTTCTTTGACTAGTTCGGCACCAATGCGCTCGAACGGGTCTTCTAGTTCAATTTCCTTGGCGATCGATACACCATCGTTGGTGATGGTTGGAGCGCCCCACTTCTTCTCCAACACAACGTTGCGTCCGCGTGGACCAAGTGTCACCTTTACGGTGTCGGCAAGGATGTTTAGACCGCGCTCTAGACCGCGGCGTGCTTCTTCATTAAAAGCAATAATTTTTGGCATTTGGGTTCTCCCGAAATTCAATCGAATTAGCACTCGACCTATTTGAGTGCTAACTCCTTTTTAGCACTCTTAGGCAGAGAGTGCAAGAAAGCAAAACGGCACCACCTAATAAAAGGTGATGCCGTTTTAGAAAAGCTGGTCGTTAGATAAGTACTACCGAAGCAGCCTGAGGACCCTTTGGTCCGTCGGTTACGTCGAACTCAACGCGCTGGTTCTCTTTTAGCTCCTTGTAGCCATCGCCACCAATTGCTGAGAAGTGAACGAAAACGTCTGCTCCGCCGTCCTGAGTAATGAAGCCGAAGCCCT
>JBJOJC010000061.1:0-12103 GCA_046046825.1 Actinomycetota bacterium
AGCGCAACTAGCCTGAAGTCCGTCAGTCCGGATTTGATCTCGTTCCGGGTCCTGGCGTTATCTTGAGATCTTGCTGTGAAGTTACGCCTTAGGGCTTCTCGGGACTTTTACTCAGGCTGGGTTTGTTGGTCAACTTGTTTCAGGGTATGGCCAAGACCGAGTAACGCGATACTGAAACTACACCCGTAGAAGAGTCAGAATCTTTGTTCTGGACGGGGGTTCAATTCCCCCCATCTCCACAAGATACAACCCATGTGTCAACGGCCCTCTAGAAATAGGGGGCCGTTTTAGTTCTACGAGAAAGAACACATTTTCCAGAAGTATTCTTAATGACAAACTTCTCGTATCCTGATTTTTACAGGGGTTAAACTGCAAATTTAGGGAAGTCGTTATGAGAATCAGAATCCAGGCGTTGATTGCAGCCTTCGGTTTGGCTCTTGGTTTGATCACACCAGCATTAAATGCCTCGGCAAATATTCGATCGGCGACTGTTGATCTTGGCGACAATGTCTTTCAGTTGGATAAGTGCCAGAGCCCTGAGGAATTGGACTGTATTCAAGGAGTAGAGGTAATCAATTCTGATGGGACTTCAGTTTCTGCCACCAGAATTCTTAATCCCGTAATTGCAGAAACATCTGCCTGGGATGTATCCTCGAACTTTTTCACAGGAAGGTTGATTACAACTGTTCATTTATCAACCCCTGAACATGTGATACCAGTTTTACACGATGGAGTGACACACTATGGAGGAGCTCTAAGTGTTGAACCATTTATTTACAGCCCGAATGGAGCAGAACCATTGGTCCCGGAGGGTCTCTTATTCAAATATTCCATCAGAACAAGCTGGTTGAAACCTCAGAATGTGCAACTCGTCGCAGACAAAGCAGACTTTTCGCAAACACCTATACCCGGTGGCAACCTTTGGGTTTTCACTGGAAGTCCTGTTGCAATTTCGACCTATACAGGGGGCTGGGATTCTCCAGAAAAACAAAATCACTCAGCCCGAGCAGATGCCGATGTTCGAACCTTTAGATTTGGTATCGGCCATGCTGGAGTCGACGCTTTACATTCATACTTTGATCCGACTTGTTCAGAGTTCGGATACACGGTTCAAGCGTTCAACTCAAATGAAGCGGGAAATCCTGAATGGAATACACAAAACCAGTCACTCGATTTAAACATTTATGCCCCGCACACCACAACATTGGGTGAGTTAAATAAGGGTTTCTTCAAACTTTGGACAACAGATCAATATATAAATTGCCGTTGGCCACAAAACACATTGTCAGATTCCAGGCAATTAACAGCACAGATTCGAAACACAGATGGTTCTTTCCAGACTTCGGTAATGCAGATTCTGCATGAAAACGGAAAGATTTTTCTCAACCTTGAAGAATTTCACTACTCTGCTCCGACAATTCGCATCAAAGGCATAAACCCCCTAAAAAAGATAAAGTACGCTTCAACCCCCTCACTTTCGGGTATTGCCAAGATAGGTCAAACGCTAACTGTAAAAGTTGGAAAATGGGACAAAGGAAGCAAGTTAGATTACACCTGGTTCCGAAATGGGAAACGAATCATTGGGGCTGTTAAATCCAAATACAAACTGTCTTCACTAGACAGAAAAAAGAAATTATATGTTTCTGTAACAGGAAGAAAGCTCGGTTATAAGCACATAACCAAGAAATCTCGTTCTGTATCGGTCCGATAGAAATAAAACCGAGTCGTTAATGCCGAATCTCTTGAATTTTTAGTGTGATTTATATTGTGAATTTGTACAAAACAGGGCTACAAACCTTAAAAACACTGGGGTAGACAATTCCCCCCATCTCCACAAGATACATCCCATATGAAAGAAGCCCCCTAGCAATAGGGGGCTTTTCTTTTTATAGACTCTCAACTATGGCTAACTTGGGGAACGCAAAACCGAGCAATCAGGAAATTGTTGCGGCCATGCGAGATTTTTCGAAACAAGAATTTTCTTTGGGATTCTTCTCAGACTCAAGTCGCAACATGGACGAGCAGCAAAAGAAGCTACTTCAGAGGCCTCCTCTGCACACCTTTGGTTTGGTAATTCTCGGTATTTTGGGATTCGTCTTATTTGAAATTTTGACCTCGACGGCGTTCGATATTCCTGAATTTATCACGGACAATTACTTGCTGTTGTGGGTCGTGTTCTTGGGGGTGCTGGCTGCTTTTTTCAAACTCCTAGCGTTGGGGGCAAAATACGATGAACGTCGTCTGGCCTTGTTCTGTAAAGCCAATTCACTGATTCAAGTTCCTTCGGGAACTTCGTATCCCGGCGATTTACGCAATGGTCTAGGTACTGATGCAGCGTTCACGGGACTTGGTTTTGCTGGCAAATGTTTTTCATTCGGACGAATCAACGGATGGTTTGATAAAGATCACAAGCCCCCAACCCGGATGCACGGGTACAGCGTCGATCCGAATGCAGACGTCGAAAGCCTTTTATTTGTTCGAGTCGAAGCTGATGGGCTAAATCAACAATTGGAGTATTTCAGCCCTGACAGACCTGTTTCTCGAGACCAGGTGGCCAACATCTCGGAAAAGGGATTTCAGGCGCTGTCTTCTTTGGCTAAGCAGTATGCCGTTGTAATCGGGGAAGGTGCGATTTTGATTTCTGGGGCTGGTGGCTCACTCAACTCCGTTGCGGACAGTCTGTTGATCGTTGATTTGAGTTTGGATTCTCGCTGGAAACTAATGCAGAGAATCATCGGCGGTAAGTTAGCCGAAGTTGTTGAAGAGATTGCTTAGTCTTTCAGGTCTCGATAAAAGTTTTGGTGTGGTCTAACCGACAACAAAAGAATCATACGAATGCCGTCATTGACGTCGTATGCAAGTAGGTAAAGCCGACCTTTGAAACTAAATTTGTAGACACTAATCCCGGTGAGGTCAAATTTTTTCGGTTCGCCGATTGTTGGATTTGTCTGAATCTCAGTCAATGCGTCATCAACCAAAATCTGGATTGGCTTATCCAGCCTTTTGTAATCCCTTTTGAATTTCTTGGTTTGAGTTAGAGTCCAGATCATGCCTCGGAACGACCTAGGGGAACGAAAGGCTCCACGCTGTCTCTAGGTTCGGCCATGGCAATCAAGAGGTCGGCAATAAAGTCACCAGGAAGATCAGGGTTTTCAATAGCAGTGCGCCCAACTTTCGCCCAGAACTCGAGCTGCGCTTGAAGAGTTCGCTGTTCAGCAGCGGCCGCGGCACGGGCTTCGTTTACTAGCTCTTCGTTGAGTCGAACGGAAACGGTCGCCATGGGTAAACTCCTATCGTTTACCACAAATGTAGCAGAATGTTCACTTCGTGTAAATGCGGTCATTGGTCAAGGCTAGGTAACAATGGTTCTTGCACTTGGCGAGCTGTATTCATGTGGATAAGTTTGCCTTTGGGTAGCATTCAGTTATGACTACTCTTACTGGCCGCGATAAGTCGGCACTATTCGTTATCGATGTTCAAAATGGCGTTATTGAAGGGGCATATGACCTCGAGAATGTTTTGAAGAAAATCAACACGGCGATCGACAAGGCGCGGGCTGCTGGCGTTCCAGTGGTCTGGGTGCAGCACTCAGACGAAGAGCTGGTTATTGACTCCGAGGCTTGGCAGATTGTGCCAGAACTTTCACCTGCAGAAGGCGAAGCCATGGTTCGAAAGATTTACCGCAGCTCGTTTGAAGGCACCAATCTTGAGGAAATTCTTTTCGGTCTGCAAGTTGGGCATGTTTACATAACCGGTATGCAAACCAATAACTGTGTTCGCCACACCACTCACTCGGCACAGGAGCGTGGCTACGACGTTACGGTTCTAGCAGATGCGCACAGCACAACCGGTTATGACTGGGATGGCCACACCGTGGTAGCCAAAGATGTCGTCGACGAGTTCAATGACAACTTTGGCGGGACCGAATTACCGGGACGTTTTACTCGCGCAATTGCCACTTCCGAATTGAAGTTCAACTAATTGTCATTGCCAACTTTTCGAGCCATTCGTGCGACTGATCGAGACTCATGGAACCCGCTATGGTCGGGCTATCTCGAGTTCTACAAAGAGACTTTGACTGACGCGCAAACCGACCTCACTTGGTCGCGATTCTTCACCGAGTTCAACCTTCACGGATTTGTGGTGGAAGTCAACGGGCATGTGGCGGGTTTCGCTCATTGCTCGTTCACCAATTCCACTTGGCTGGAGAAACCAGATTTGTATCTTGAAGACCTTTTTGTGTCTCCTAAATATCGCAGGCAGGGGCTTGGTGAGTTTCTAATCGAAGGCTGCGCCAAGTTTGCTGAGGAGTCTGGTGCAAGGCGACTCTACTGGCAAACACAGCGCTCCAACGAGTCGGCTCAGAAGCTTTACTACAAGGTGGCGAGTTTGAGTGAGTACATCATTTTCGAGAAGGTGTTCAAGTGATTAGCTGTTCGTTCATTTTTAGCCCTGGCGAATACGATTCCGAGTTCCATGAATTGGATGGAAAGATTGAGGATTTTGCTTCGTCGCTGGAAGGTTTTGTCGGCGTTGATCGTTGGGTCTCGGATGATGGAAAGTCACGAAACTCGATTTACTATTTCGATGGCATGGAATCGGTGAAGCAGTTATCGAGATATCCGGAGCACTTGGTGGCAAAAGAGAACTACAAGAAGTGGTACTTGGGTTATCAAATTGTGGTCAGCGAGGTTACCGGTTCTTACGGTGATGGGTATTTCAATCACCCCACAAACAAACGCTGATATTAGGATTTAGGTATCGGGGGAGATTCTCCGGTTATCGCTCATCAGCATAAGGATTCACTAGTTACCTTGCCGAGGATTAAGCCAGCTGCGCTTCCCAAAACCGTTGGACCGTGGTTCAACTATTGGGTTGAGTATGTGCCGACAGCGGCTCTTGGCGAAGAGCGCAAGCAATGGTTCCGGACAACGGTTCAAACTATCTTGAAGGGCAATCCGTTCGGGCGCAGAGACCTCAAAACCATCGAAGTTTCCGATCTCACAGAGTTCCTGGAAAATTCGGTTTACAGAAAGTTCTCGCGTCGGGAAACAGCAATGCTTCGGGCTTACTTTCACACCGCATTGGTTGCTGCACGGAATCTGGATGGGGCCGAAAACTACCTCATTAAGAAGTACTTCACCAAAACTCAGCTGCTAAACCGGCGAATCGGATTTTCACTTCTGACGGTGGCTGTTGTCTTCGCTGTATTCGTTTCCTCACTAACTCTTGATCGGGTGGTGCGGAAGAACGAGGACATGCTTACCGCTTCGGCAACGGTGTTGCGAGAAAACGGCTTTGGTGTTGCTGTGGCATTTGCTGAGGACATTTACTACAGCTATCTAAATCCAGCAAAGGTTGGAGGGGAGCCTACTGCCAAGCCGAATTCAGACATCGTGGGTGATTTGCCGAAGTTGAACATTGCTACTGATGCCCTGGTTGCCAATAACCCGGCTTGGGGTGTGGCTAAGGTTCCCAGCAAACTTCCGGAACGTTTGGTTTCGCCGGTTTCTCCGCTAGCTGGGGAAGGGGAGTGGACGCCAACCAAGATTCAGGTGAATGGAAATACAGCGATTTGGATTGCTCAGATTCGTCCCGATGAAATTCACACCAGCTATTGGGCAACAGTTACTTGGTTTGATCCAAAACTGGTTGCATTTGCTCAGGTGCCTGGCACCAAAATTCCCGAAGTTACCGGCCTAGACGATCGAACCGGGCAGGTTCCAGCCAACCTAAAACGTTTTTATGTGGCAGGGCTCAACGGCGGTTTCCTGATGCGAGACAGCCAGGGTGGATACCAGTTTGGTAGCAAGGTTTATAAGCGGTTGATTGGCGGTAAGGCCTCGCTAGTGACCTATAACGACGGGACCATCGACGTGGTTCAGTGGGGTCGCGATTCGGTACGGCAAGACATCCAGTCGGTTCGTCAGAACATGGAACTGATCGTTGACGGCGGAAAAAGTCAGGTTGAGAGCGAAGATCAGTCGAAGTGGGGCTGGGTTTGGCAAGGCGTTGGTTCGGGTAAGAACCTGGTTTGGCGAAGCGCTGTGGGGGTTCGTGCCGATGGAACCTTGGTTTATGTAATCGGGGCGGCTATGAGCGCTAAGTCTTTGGGAGATGTGCTGGTTCGCGCTGGTGCTGAACGAGCTATTTTGCTCGACATGAATTCAGCGTATGCCAACGGTTTTCTCTACGGGCCATATCAAGGCGGTTTGAAGTTGGACCCTGCAAGCACCAGATCACCGGAGCGTTTTTGGTTGCCTAGTGAGCGTGACTTTATTGCTGTGTACTCCAAGTCGCCTAAGGCAAAGGCTGATTAGTCCTGGCTGGTTAGCTGGGCGATTCTCTGGGGAGTAACTCCCAGCAGCACAGCGATGTCGCGCATGGTTAATCCCTGGCTGCGCATCTGACGAACCACTTCGCGAATTTCTGCTGACGCTTCTTCTTGCAATTTCGCAGCCTGCTTCATCTTTTCCTGAGCGGCTTCCATGTCGCAGATTAGACCGGGCATGCTCGCGATGACCTTGATTACCACATCACAATTGTCGGTAATGCCATAGTTCTTGGCGGCCTCTTTTACTAGTGCTTCAACTTTGTCGAGGCGTTTAGCGCTCAGATGAAGGTTCTTGAAATCGGGTACTTCAACGGTCCAGCCGTCGGCTTCGCGTTCGCAGAGAGCTTTGACTTCCATGCGACACTCCGATCATTTAGTAAAGAGGCACTTGACTTATCTAGTAAAGCCGTGCTTTACTTACAACTGTAAACCTCAAACATCGGAAATACAAGGAAAGAGAATCATGCACATTGCACTACAGATCGTTGGCTGGGCACTAGCCATTCCACTAGTTCTAGGCCTAGGAAAAGCCGGACTTTGGAAGCTAACTACCCCTATCGAGGCACTAGTTGCAGCAGGACTTACCTGGACCAAAGAAATTCCTTTGTTCCTAGTTCGCCTAATCGCGCTTCTCGAAATTGCTGGTGTTGCCGGCATCATCCTAGCTCCTGCAGCTGATCAGTTCTTGGGCTTCGCCTGGGCAGCCATCTGGGGCGTTCTAGCCGCAGCCGGACTTGCTCTAACCATGTTGGTGGCTGCGCTAATGCACATCGTTCGCGGAGAGTTCAAATACACCTGGAAGAACAACGTGAGCCTGTTCGCTTTTGCAGCAGCTCTAACTGTGGTTCTAGCCGCGCTCCCAAGCGTTGCCTAGTCTTTAGAAAAATCGGCTCTGGTGGCTGCTCTCTCGAGGGTGGCCATCAGAGCTTTTCCAGTTAACGCAATCAAAGTCGCCGTGGTGACAGCTCGTCCGGTGTCCCAAATGAAGCCACCAGACACCAGCTCAAACTGAATGAAACGGATTACGTTTTCTCCAAGCGACCCGCCTTCCAAGAAAGACAATGACGTGTTGGGTCCAACGAATAACGGCCAGGTAAAGGCAGTCAAGAAAATTCCGTAGAAGAACGAAGCCAACACCGCAAATCCCGAAAGCCAGACGAGCCTTATTTTGGGGGAGTTGTGCTTCGGAACTAAACCGGCCCCAGCGCCAACTAGCGCAGCGGCAATGAGTTGGAATGGCAGCCATGGACCAACGCCACCTGAAATTAGAGCACTCGACAAGATGCTGGTTAGCCCGAGCAGAAAGCCAAATCTCGAACCAAGAACGTAACCTGCCAGGATGATCAACGCGAAGGCTGTTTCCATGCCGGCAACACCCGAACCAAGCAGGCGAACCACAGTGTTCACCCCTGCTAGAACACCGAGAAGGGCAACATTCTTCGAATCAAACATTGTTGACCACACCGCCCTGAAGGTATTCGGTTTTGGTGGCAATCGCGTCTGCGAATTCGAGGTCGTGGGTGGCAACGATAATCTCGACGCCTGATTCTGACAACCATCTCAGATGGTTTACCAAAGAGGCTTTTGCGTCGAAATCGAAACCTAGGGTTGGTTCGTCGAGCATCAGCAAGTTGGTGGTCTTGGAAAGTTGAATGCTTATGGCAAGGGCCAATTTCTGTCCTTGAGAAAGGTCTCGAGGATTTTGGATGGTGGAAACATCGCCAACCAGGCTCTGGAAAATTCCGGCTGTGGTTCCTTTTTCACTCTTGGAATCCAAATCGGCCATCGCAAGTTCTTCGCCGACAGTGTTTAGAAAGAGCAGGTCAGAGGCTGGCTGGGGAACTAGCACTCCGCGTTTGCTAGCCAGTTTGCGAAGGTGAGTAGTCTTACCTGAACCGTTTGGCCCGAACAAGGCGGTAATCGAACCCGCTGAAGTTACCTCACGAACTAGTTTTCGAGTCGTTGGCTGACCGCATGTCAAACTTCCGTTTTCCACCGTGAACTTTAGATTGGCAAGTTTGTTCAAGAGCTCAACTCGATGCTCGGCAATGACAATCGTCACCCCTAGGTTTTTCAAGGTTTCCAAAGTGTTTAGAAGACTTCGTGAACTGGGTTCGTCGAGTGCCGAGAATGGCTCATCTAGTAGGAGAACTTTATCGTTCGCAATCAAAGCTGCGGCAATGGCTAGCCGTTGTTGAAAGCCGGCCGAAAGTTCGTGAGGGTTTGTGTAGAGAAAATCTTGTAATTCGAAAACGTGCGCGATTTCGGTAACTCTGCTCGTGATTTCTGGCCGACTTACGCTTCGCTGAATTAGTGCAAACGCAAGCTCATCGAAGACCTTGTCGGCAACGAATCCGTCGCGGGGGAATTGACATACATAAGCGCAGCCTGGATGGCGACCCTGAATCACTTTGAGCAGTGTGCTTTTACCGGAGCCGGTGTTGCCGCTAAGGACAGTTAGCGAACCGCTAGGAATCGAAAGGCTCACGTTTTTGAGAACCGGGTTCGCCCCTTGATAGGCGAAAGTGATGTCTCTGAGTTCGAGTGCACCGCTCTTTTGTTCCTGAAACCGAGAACTTCCAAACCCACGCGACGACATCGAATCACCCAGATTGATGGCTTGGTCGATGGCATTTGAAACTACGGGCACTACCAGCGACCGAATCAGGTGAATCCCGCGGCGATGGGCTCGAAGGTTTGCTGCGACCTTCACGCGATCGATTGAACGCACAATCTCTGGCGTGACGCTGAGCGAAATATTCAATGCCGTTGTAATGGTCTTCAGGAACCTCGGACTTTTGGGTAGAAGTTTCCGAAAGTCGACAAGGGCGTTTATCAGCCCAAATCCCAACACCCAGGTTGCGAGTTTCAAACCGTCGACAGCACTGACGACAAAGTTGTCAAAACTAAATTTGTCGAAGACCAGCCTGAACACAACGCGCGCCAAAACAACCAGCAGTGCCAACCAGAGGTACTGCTTGAAGATGCTTAGGCGCGATTTGAGCAAGCGTTATTCGCAGGCAAACTCGGTTGGAGTTGGCAGCTTCAACTCGGTTGACTCGGTTTCCATATAGACCCAACCCTCCCAGCTTCCGCAAACTGATTCATGATCCGAGGCGCCGGTTGTTGCGTAACCCCAAACGTCGTTGGTCGGCAGGTAGTAGCCCCAGTAAGCGCCAGAAGTGTCTGAATCGTCGCACTTGGCAGCTTCTGGCTGCTGGTTGATCTGGCAGGCAAATGCAGTTGGGTATTTGTTTGTTCCTCTGACTTCGAAACCAGCAGCACCGAAAAGATCCCAGCCGTTGCCGGCGTAGCTTATGGCGCAGTGAGTAGTCACGTCGCCTTTGAAATCAACCGACAGCGTGACACCTGGAACGTCCTGGCTGCAGGCGCCATCAACCCAGCTGGCGCGTTTGGCGTCGGTGACTGGCTTTTCAGTGGGGGAACCACTGCAACCGATTAGGGTGAGTGCGATTACGGCGACGGAAACCGCGGCAAAGGTCTTGAATTTCATGATGCCTGTTCTGCCGGGAAAATGGCGAAGGCAAGAACGCGCTCAGTGCGAGCGACGCCCAAACTTTCGACCGCAGTCCACGACGGTAGATGAGAGTTACTAGCTCGAGGCAGGCAATCCGACTTCTAAGAAACTTAGTCACGGTTGCGGGTCAGCGCCGGATTCACACCGGCTTTCCCTGCAAAGAGTTGAGTGGTTCTAGTTTAACGGCAACCAGGTGGCAGCCCAGGCGTAACCAACAAAGATGGCCGCGTCGAGTAGGAAGTGAGCGAACAGCAACGGCACCAGTTTCCCAGTGCGCTTATAGATGTATCCAAAGAGTAGCCCCATGATGGCGTTGCCCACGAAACCACCGAAGCCTTGGTAGAGGTGATAGGTGCCGCGAATAATCGCACTCAGCCAGATGATCTTGGTGTCACTCATCCCGCGCTCGCGGAGTCGGGTGAATAGGTAGCCAATCATGATTACTTCTTCGAGCAGGCTGGCGCCGATGGCACTCAGCAGCAGCATCGGAACAGTCCACCAGTATTCGATGACGTTTGTCGCAACAACTTTTGCGGCCGCACCAATCGCTCGAGCACCGAGGTAAAGACCTAGTCCTGGGATGCCAATTGCAGCTGCAAGTGCCAAACCAACCAGTAGTTGATTTGAAAGTTTTTCTCGAAGTACACCGATGAGTTTCAAGGCGCCGGCTCCGAGCAGGAAAAGCACGAGTGCTACCGGAACTAAGGGAAAAATATTTCCAGCAAGCTGGTAACCAAAGTCAAGCCACTGTTGAGCCGCTTCACTTCGGTTGATCGTGGTTGTGCTCCCGCCCAGTCCCTGCTCAGCGGTTAGTGCTGCAACGAGTGCCAGCACCGAGTAGATTGCTGATTTGCCGAGACTGAGACCAAAGACCAACCAGAGCTCTAAATCCAGACGACGTTTTAACTCCATAGCGCCCGGTATCCGATCGAGAGGGCCAACGCGATGATGAGCAGCCCACCCAGAAGACCCAACCAAACGCGGAAGCGGTTTGTTGTGATTCCTCGAACAGCCAGACCAACGAACACCAGCGACTCCTGCCAAATCAATGAACCTACCAGAACGGCGACGGCGAAAACTATTACGTTGGCGAAAGTCAACTCGTAACCCATGTTGGCCACGTTTGGTGCGATGGCTAAGAAGTAGAGGGCGGTTGGGGGATTGACCACAGTGGCGGCCACAAATGTTCCAAAGGTTTTAGCAACCGAACCGCTCCCGCCAAGAGCCAGTGAATCAATGTCCTTTTGCCCAATTAGTTTCAGATTCTTAACCAGAGTTTGGATTCCAAGCACCAGGAGAATTGCAGCCCCCACCAAACCCAGGGCAAGTTTTAGAGTGGTCAGTACTGAAGCAATTAAACCGCCAATAACAAAAACAGCAAGTGCGTAGGTTCCATCAACGGTTGCCATTCCAAGTGCACCGACCACACCATGACGAAGTCCGCGAGAAATAGTGGTGTTCACCAGCATGATCGCCATTGGGCCTACCGGTATAGCCAACGCCAAACCCGCTAGAAAGCCAATCGTGAAGAGTTCCCACATAGGTCCATTCTCTAACAGCCAACTACCAGCATGGGCAAGGTAACCTTGAACCAGTTGTCTTTAGGGAGTGCTTTGAAGCGTTTTATTTCGTTAGCCGCTGGTTTGTCGCTGATCGCAGCAACCCTCACCGGTTGCACCACGCCAAGTTCGGTTATCCCAAACACCCATGTCACTATCGCCGAGGTGGGAACCCTCACCACTTTGAACTCAGACGTTTCGGAGTCGGCCGCCAACAAGATTGCCAGCGATGTTGCTGGCTTAACCATGCAGAACTTCTACGAGATAGCGCAAGACGGAAAACTAGTGGCCAACAAGTCTTTCGGCAAGGTGCAAATCATCAAGGAAGAACCGTTCACGGTCGGCTACACATTGGCCGAGACGGCACTTTGGAGCGATGGCTCATCGGTTGATTCAACCGACTTAGCGCTCGCGGTTACTGCTGCCAAATACGAAGCTTTCGATTCCACGCATTTGGCTTCGACTCTTTCAACTGCAACCATTGTTGGCGCGCCAAAGCCAGGCGGAGCGGAACTGGTAATTACCTACCCGAACCCGGTGGCGGATTGGCGAACTGCTCTAAAGATTTCAGCACCGGCACACGTGGTCGGTAAGGTTGCGGGATTCAGCGGCAACGTGGCAACGGTTCGTGCTGGAATTATTTCGGCAATTGCCTCGAAAGACCTAGAGAAG
>JBJOJC010000062.1:0-6182 GCA_046046825.1 Actinomycetota bacterium
TTCTCGTCTGGCTGCAATGACAGAAGGTTTGCTACGTGCTGACCCTTGGTGTCGCGGCCGGCTTCCATAACTTCGTAAGCCTTGGTGCGGAACACGCGACCCTTGTTGGTGAAGAACAACAGCCAGTGGTGAGTGGTGGTTACGAAGAAGTGATCAACCACGTCGTCGGCGCGAAGGTTCGCTCCCTTAACACCCTTGCCGCCGCGGTGCTGCTGGCGGTAGTTGTCACTCTTGGTGCGCTTAATGTAACCGCCGCGAGTTAGCGAGATAACCATTTCCTCTTCAGGAATTAGGTCTTCTGCGCTGACATCGCCGTCGAGACCAGCAACAATCTGGCTGCGACGGTCGTCGCCGTGACGAGAAACGATTTCATCTAGTTCGTCGTTGATGATCGACTTCTGGCGAACTGGGTCGGCAATGATTGCTTTGAAATCAACGATCTGTGCTTCTAGGTCGGCGGCTTCATCGATGATCTTCTGGCGCTCAAGAGCTGCCAGCTGGCGAAGCTGCATATTCAGAATCGCACGAGCCTGAAGTTCGTCGATCTTTAGAAGATCGATTAGGCCGTCGCGGGCATCCTCAACCGACTGGCTCTTGCGAATCAGTGCGATCACGGCATCGAGTGCGTCTAGGGCCTTTAGGTAACCGCGCAGAATGTGGGCGCGCTCTTCGGCCTTGCGCAAACGGAACTGGGTGCGGCGAACGATTACATCGACCTGGTGGTTGATCCAGTGGGTGATGAAGCCGTCGATGCTCAGGGTGCGAGGAACACCATCAACCAGTGCCAACATGTTGGCGCTGAAGTTTTCCTGAAGCGGGGTCAGACGGTAAAGGTTGTTTAGAACAACGCGGGCAACTGCGTCTTTCTTTAGAACAATTACCAAACGCTGACCGGTACGACCAGAAGTTTCATCGCGAATGTCGGCGACTCCCTGAAGCTTTCCTTCGCGAACAAGGTCGGCGATCTTGAGAGCAAGGTTGTCTGGGTTCACCTGATAAGGAAGTTCGGTAACAACTAGGCAGGTGCGGTTGTGAAGTTCTTCCACGTTCACGATTGCTCGCTGGGTGATCGAACCACGACCGGTGCGGTAAGCCTCTTCGATTCCCTTGCGGCCAAGAATGGTTGCTCCGGTTGGGAAGTCTGGGCCCTTGATTAGGCCAAGCAGTGCTTCGAGTAATTCTTCTTGAGACGCGTTTGGGTGTTCCAACGCCCACTTGGCACCGGCGGCAACTTCACGCAGGTTGTGAGGTGGGATGTTGGTAGCCATACCAACGGCGATACCGATTGATCCGTTTACTAATAGGTTCGGGAAGCGGCTTGGAAGAACGGTCGGTTCCTTAGTTCGGCCATCGTAGTTGTCTTGGAAATCAACAGTTTCTTCGTCGATGTCGCGAACCATTTCCATCGCCAAAGGTGCCATGCGGCACTCGGTGTAACGAGGAGCCGCAGCTGGGTCGTTTCCTGGTGAACCGAAGTTACCCTGGCCAGAAACCAGTGGGTAACGAAGGTTCCAGTCTTGAACCAAGCGAACCAAGGTGTCGTAAATCGCGGTGTCACCGTGCGGGTGGTACTGACCCATAACATCGCCGACAACACGTGAGCACTTGCTGAACTGCTTGTCCGGACGGTATCCGCCGTCGAACATTGCATAAACAACGCGACGGTGAACCGGCTTCATTCCATCGCGAACATCTGGAAGTGCGCGACCAACGATCACGCTCATCGCGTAGTCGAGGTAGCTTCGTTGCATTTCGACCTGAAGGTCAACCTGCTCTACGTGGTCGTGGCCCTGAGGGGTGGTAGTTTCGTCTGCCATGTCTTATCTCTTCTCTTCGCTCGGGCCTAGATGTCTAGGAAGCGAACATCCTTGGCGTTGCGCTGGATAAAGGTTCGGCGGCCTTCAACGTCCTCACCCATAAGGGTTGAGAAGACTTCATCGGCCATAGCTGCATCATCGAGGGTTACCTGGAGAAGCGTGCGGCGAGCTGGGTCCATGGTGGTTGACCAAAGTTCGTCGTAGTCCATTTCACCAAGACCCTTGTAGCGCTGGATCGAGTTCTCTTTTGGAATTCGCTTTCCGGCTGCCTGGCCCGCGGCCAACTGCTGATCGCGTTCTTCGTCTGAGTAAACATACTGATGTTCGGCGTTGGTCCACTTGATTCGATAAAGCGGTGGCTGAGCTAGGTAAACATAGCCGTGCTCAATCAGCGGACGCATGAATCGGAACAATAGGGTGAGGATTAGGGTTCGGATGTGCTGACCATCAACATCGGCGTCGGCCATCAAAACGCACTTGTGATAGCGGATCTTCGAGATGTCGAATTCCTCACCGATACCGGTACCGAACGCCGTGATTAGCGACTGAACTTCGGTGTTGCCGAGCGCTCGGTCTAGGCGAGCTCGCTCAACATTCAAGATTTTTCCACGCAGTGGCAAAATGGCCTGAGTTTCTGGGTTGCGGCCACGAACTGCGGAACCACCGGCCGAGTCACCCTCAACGATGTAGATTTCTGAGAGCTCAGGGGAGCGGCTTGAGCAGTCGCGCAGCTTTCCTGGCATACCGCTGGTTTCGAGGATTCCCTTGCGACGGGTGGCCTCGCGAGCCTTGCGAGCTGCCTGGCGAGCGGTGGCTGCCTGGATTGCCTTACGAATGATGTCTTTGGCCTCAGCTGGGTGCGCTTCCAACCAGTCGCCGAGGTGCTCGTTGACCATGCGCTGCACAAAAGC
Organism: Actinomycetota bacterium; assembly: GCA_046046825.1. Lineage (GTDB taxonomy): Bacteria > Actinomycetota > Actinomycetes > Actinomycetales > Microbacteriaceae > Rhodoluna. Next base: position 2,729 of record JBJOJC010000062.1, read on the forward strand.
CTTAGCTTCGGTGTTGCCAAGCTTGGTCTTGGTTTGTCCTTCGAACTGTGGCTCGGAGAGCTTTACCGAGATAACTGCGGTAAGGCCTTCGCGGCAGTCGTCACCGGAAAGGTTTTCGTCCTTTTCCTTGAGCAGATTGGTGTTGCGAGCGTACTTGTTGAGAAGTGAGGTTAGCGCTGCACGGAAACCTTCTTCGTGAGTACCACCCTCGTGAGTGTTGATGGTGTTTGCGTAGGTGTGAACGCTCTCGTTGTAGGCGTTGGTCCACTGCATGGCAACTTCGGCAGACAGGTTCTTCTCTGGAGTTTCAGCTTCGAACGAGATGATCTCCTGGTGAACCAATTCGCCCTTCTTCGACGAGTTCAGGTAGTCAACGTAGTCCTGAAGACCGCGTTCGTAGAAGTAGGTGTCGGTTCGGTCGCTGCGCTCATCGGTTAGCGAAATCTTTAGGCCCTTGTTTAGGAAACACATTTGCTGGAAACGAGCACGAAGGGTCTCGTAGTCATATTCAACGGTTTCGAAAATTGCTGGGTCAGCTAGGAACTCGGTTTGCGTTCCGGTGTAGTCGGCCTTTTCACCCTTGGCAAGTGGCGCATCTGGAACACCGATCTTGTATGACTGGTTCCAAAGGAAGCCCTCGCGAGCAACCTGCACCTTTAGGTGAGAGGAAAGTGCGTTTACAACGGAAGCACCAACACCGTGGAGACCACCGGAAACTGCATAACCGCCGCCGCCGAACTTTCCACCGGCGTGAAGAATGGTTAGAACCACCTGAACGGTTGAGATTCCCTCGGTTGGGTGAGTGGCAACGGGGATACCGCGGCCGTTGTCTTTAACGCGAATCCATCCGTCTTTGGTGATGGTGACAGTGATGGTGTCGCAGTAACCAGCTAGGGCTTCGTCAACTGAGTTGTCGACGATTTCATAAACGAGGTGGTGAAGACCACGAGGACCGGTCGAGCCGATGTACATACCGGGACGTTTACGAACTGCTTCCAGACCTTCGAGGATCTGAATATTTCCTGCTTCGTAATTACTTTCAGCGGGTGTAGACATACGTTTTACTGCTCCTTTTAACCGGATTAGGCCCTCACGACTGCGACCAAATTAGTCGACTTAAATCCGGGGTTGCTAACCCTCCAATTTTACCGACCAAACGAGACATTTTAGGGGAGGCTAACAAGGCAGTTTTCCGCTTACTGGCGGGGGTTTCGAGCTTATCCGTAGGTGTCGCGCGGACCTCTACCGGGGACCGATCTCGGACCTCTTTTAAAGCTTGGCCCGGCCGGACCTAGAAGCCTCAATTCGTCAACTTTTAGGTTGGGGAAATCGGTGCGAAGTTTTGCCAAAATAGTTTGCTGCATCAGCTTCAATTGAGTGGCCCAAGCCGTAGAACTGCATCGAACCGTCAGAACGCCATCGACCAGGGTTTCCGGCATCGATTTGGCTGCTGTGTCCTCCCCAACAATCGTGGCCCAGCTCACAAAAAGTTCTGCTTCACCGAGTTCGTTGGTCCACTTGAAGTCTTTGATCAACGCATCAAGGGTTGAGCCGGCCGAAAGTGGATCGCGGCCCTTCTCAAAGGGTCGGCTTCCGCCCTTTTTCTTCTTCTCAATGATTCGTTTGGCGTCGCGGCTGAGTCGGCCGGTTACTGCTTCACGCATGCGCCAGTAAAACTCTTGGGCGAAGCCATCTTTCTCAGACACGTTTGACTTCTCCCTTCGATACTTGGAAAACAGTGGCCTTTAGGCTATCTGGCACATCTTCTTCCACGGCGGCAGTAATAATTACCTGCTCATTATCGGCCACCAGACTCGCTAGGCGATCACGGCGGCCGGCATCAAGCTCGGCGAAAACATCATCGAGAATCATGATTGGGTCGCCGGTCTTGCTCTCGTCGCTAAGTAGCCTTGCGGAGGCGAGGCGAAGCGCTAGGGCATAGGACCAAGATTCGCCGTGGCTGGCGTAACCCTTGGCTGGTAAATCTCCCAAAAGGAGCACCAAATCGTCGCGGTGTGGGCCGATGAGGGTAATTCCGCGTTCGAGTTCCTTGTTGCGAACAAGCGCCAGTTTGGCTCGATAAAGGCTGGTTATTTCTTGCAAATCTTGTAATTCAAGGTACTCAAGTTCGGCTTCTTCGAAGTCGTCGACGACCGCGGCCCCCAGTAGGGAACTCTTCATGAGAACCGTTGGTTCATTGTTTGCTATAGCAATGGCTTGGTAGGCGTCGGTTAGATACGGCTTGATCTTGTTTAGTAAATTGAGCCGTTCCAACACAATCTCGGCACCAAACTTAACCAAGCTTTCGTCCCAGGCATCGAGTGTGCTGAGTGAAGAGCCCTTGGCCCCGGTGCTCCTAGCTGTTTTCAGGAGGGTGTTGCGTTGCTTTAGCACCCGCTCGTAGTCAGAAATGACCCCGGCCATTCGAGGAGAAAACTGAACTAGAAGTTGATCTATGAAACCTCGACGATTACTTGGGTCGCGCTTCACAATATCGATGTCTTCAGGGGCAAAAACCACCGAATTCACCGTTCCTAAAACGTCTCGCATGCGAGGAATTGGGGATTGGTTGATTCTGAGTTGGTTCTGGTTGTCGCGGTGCATCTCTAGATCAACTAAAACGTCCCTGGTTTCATGTGAAACCCTGAGTCGAACGATTGCACTTGCAGAATCTTTGTGAATCAGGGACTGATAGCCAGCAACTCGATGCGACGAAAGAGTGCTCACGTATTCGATCGCCTCAACGACGTTGGTTTTGCCCTGACCGTTTGGACCAACCAGCAGATTTATGCCTGGTTGTAATTCGATTTCAGTGTTTTTGTGATTTCGGAAATGCAAAAGGGTGAGGTGTTTTACAAACATCCCTCACCCCTCGCCAACAATTAGTTGTTATTCGGCCTTTTTAACGGCGTGGCCACCGAACTGGTTACGAAGGGCAGCAACTGCCTTCATAGCCGGTGAGTCATCCTGGCGGCTAGCAAAGCGTGTGAAGAGTGAGGCGGTGATAACTGGCATTGGAACCGAGTTAGCGATACCTTCTTCAACGGTCCAGCGGCCTTCGCCTGAATCTTCGACATATCCTCGAATGTTCGCTAGGTGCGGATCTTCTTCTAGAGCAATTACTAGAAGGTCGAGTAGCCAAGAGCGAACCACGGTTCCGCGCTGCCAAGCAGCAAAGGTGCCGTGAACATCCTTGATGATGTCTTTCTTCTCCAACAGCTCGTAACCTTCGGCAAAAGCCTGCATCATGCCGTACTCGATACCGTTGTGAACCATCTTGGCGTAGTGACCCGCGCCAACATCTCCAACGTGCACGAAGCCTTCTTCGCGAGCACCTTCTGGGCGCAGGGCGTCAAAAATTGGCATTGCCTTCTCAACTAGAGCTGAATCGCCACCGACCATTAGTCCGTAGCCATTTTCTAGACCCCAAACACCACCGGAAACACCGCAGTCC
>JBJOJC010000063.1:0-6926 GCA_046046825.1 Actinomycetota bacterium
CGATTGAATCGTCCTGATGCACGAAAACCAAACCGGCGCCGTAACTCCCCACCTCAGGAAGCTCGAAACTGGCAACAGATCTTAGAAAGCGGTCTGGAAGTTGAGAAAGTATGCCTGCACCATCGCCAGTTCCAGCGTCGGAACCAACGGCACCACGATGTTCTAGGTTTCTTAGTGCATTTAGGGCGGTATCCACGATGTCGTGACCAGCTGTTCCACGTAGCGTGGCTACCATAGCAAGACCACAGGCATCTTTGTCTCGGCTAGGGTCATAAAGGCCAAAGGCTTCAGGCGCAGTATTGAAGCGCTTGAACGGTGACGCTTTAGTCATGTTGAACTCTCCAATAGTCATCGAATCGGAGGGACAACGTTGGCCCAAAAACAGTGTTAAACCTAGAAGATTCTAACTCAGGTAGCTATTTTCTTGTTGCTTCCAACTCTGAATCGTCTTCATCGGCTTTATTGACATATACAGATGTCTCCAGCCCAGTGTGTCGCTTGCTCTGGATGTAGAAGACGGTTAGACCAATGACGATACCGGTAACGGCTGACCACTGGTTCGTGCGTAAGCCAAAGAAGACCGCGCTCGGATCCAAACGAATACCTTCGATAAAGAAACGAATTGTTGAATAGAAAACCAGATAGGTGGCAAAAAGTTTGCCCCAGCGCAAGTTGAAGCGCTTGTCGAGCAGAATCAGCAGCACGAAAGCAACCGAGTTCAACACGAATTCGTAAAGAAATGCTGGGTGGTAAAGCGTATCGGCCGAAAATTCCTTAGGTGCCGCTGGGTTTCCCACGGGAATTAGGAGCCCCCAAGGAAGGTCGGTTGGTTCGCCAAAAAGCTCCTCATTAAACCAGTTACCCCAACGTCCAATGGCTTGGGCAAGGATTACACCAGGAGCCAGTGCGTCGAGAACGCTGACAAATCTGACCTTACTGAAACGAGCCCCCAACCATGCACCGAAGGTTCCAGCGATGAGTGCACCGTAGATTGCCAGTCCACCTTCCCAAACAGCAACAACGTGATACAGGGTTTCTTGAAGGTTCGGGTAAACGCCGAAGTAATCCTGTGGATGGGTGAAAACATGGAACAAGCGACCACCAATAATTCCGATGGGCACTGCCCAAAGCACGATGTCAAGTAGCTCACCGGTGTCACCCCCACGCTTTTTGAATCTCGCAGCTCCAATCAGGTAAGCGACGACAATGCCTGCAAGAATACAGAGTGCGTACATGTGAATTGTGAACGGCCCGAGGGTAAAACTCTCGAAGGTCGGACTTGGGAATTGACTGAACATGTTTTCAATTATCTTTCATTGCTGAGTGTTCTAGTTGCCTCTACCAAAGCCTGAACCCCACCGGCAGCAAAGGCCTTGACAAAGACCGAACCAACTATGGCGCCGTCCGCGTAACCGTTTACCTCAACCACCTGGTCTCGAGTGCTGATACCAATACCAACCGCGGTGAAACGTGGAGCAATAGATGCGCGAATCTTTGAAACAACTCCTCGGGCCTTGGCATCCAAATCGGTTCTTGCACCAGTGATACCCATGGTCGAAACCGTATAAACGAATCCTCGAGAGGCGTTTACCAAAGTGTTGATTCGCTCTTGAGTGGAGGTCGGTGTCGCTAAGAAAACTCGATCAAGATCTAAGTCCTCAGATACCTTCATCCATTCAGAAGCCTCGTCGACAATTAAATCTGGGGTGATTAGTCCAACTCCGCCGGCCGCCTTGAGTTCCTCGGCGAATTTGCGAACGCCAAATTGAAGCACAGGGTTCCAGTAAGTCATCACAAGCACTGGGGTTGAGACACGAGCAGTGATTCCGCTAAGAATCCTGAAGGTGTCGCTTAGTTTGAAACCATTTGCCAACGCGTCCTCGGTGGCATTCTGAATTACCAACCCGTCCATTACCGGGTCACTGTAGGGAACTCCTAATTCAAGAATGTCGACGCCGTTTTCGCACATGGCAACACAAGCCTCGATGGACTCTTCGATGTTTGGGTATCCCGCTGGGAAATAGCCGATTAGTGTCTCGCGACCTGCAGACTTATTGGCCTCAAAAACTTCTTCTACTTTTGACACTAAGAACCTAACAATCCAAAGTACTTGCCAGCAGTCTCCATGTCCTTGTCGCCACGACCAGACAAATTGACCAATATGGTTGCGTCTGAACCGAGTTCGAAGCCCAACTTGAGCGCTCCAGCAAGAGCGTGAGCTGTTTCAATCGCAGGAATAATGCCTTCAGTTTGGCTAAGTAGCTTCAAAGCCTGCATAGCCTCGTCATCGCTAATTCCTCGGTACTGAGCTCTCCCTAGGTCTTTAAGCCATGAGTGCTCTGGGCCGACGCCAGGGTAATCGAGACCGGCTGAAATCGAGTGGCTTTCAATTGTTTGACCATCAGCGTCTTGAAGCATGTAACTTCTTGCGCCGTGCAATACCCCAGGCCTTCCGAAATTCAATGTGGCCGCGTGTCGGTCAGTGTTCATGCCCTCGCCAGCCGCCTCAAAACCATAAATCTGAACCTCTGCGTCGTCTAGGAAAGCGTGGAAAAGCCCGATTGCGTTGGAACCACCACCCACACAAGCAGCCAACGCAGTAGGAAGTGCACCAAACTCTTCAAGCATTTGAGCTCGCGCTTCTGTGCCGATTACGGAGTGGAAGTCACGAACCATCTCAGGAAATGGGTGCGGGCCAGCAACTGTGCCGAGGAGATAGTGAGTTGAATCAACGTTAGTAACCCAATCGCGGAGTGCTTCGTTGATGGCATCCTTTAGAGTTCTACTTCCGGTGGTGACCGGAATCACCTCAGCACCGAGCAAACGCATTCTTGCGACATTTAGCGCCTGGCGCTGAGTGTCTACCTCACCCATGTAAACCACACACTCGAGACCGAAGAGTGCTGCCGCAGTAGCGCTTGCTACACCGTGTTGGCCTGCTCCAGTTTCGGCAATAATTCGCTTCTTGCCCATGCGCTTTGCGAGAAGAGCTTGACCAAGAACGTTGTTGATCTTGTGGGAACCCGTGTGGTTCAAATCCTCGCGCTTGAGAATAATTCTTGCGCCATTGGCATGCTGAGAAAAACGCTTTACCTCGGTCAGGATAGATGGACGACCGGTGTAGCTTCGGTGCAGTTCATTTAGTTCAGCATGGAAGGATTCGTCAGCTTGAGCAAAACGGTAAGTCTCCTCGAGTTGATCCAAGGCGGCTATGAGCGATTCAGGAACGAAACGACCACCGAACTCACCAAAGTATGGCCCGCGTGCGTCGCTAAGTCTCGTACTTTCGTTCATCATCTAATTAAACCTCCAAAAAAGATTGCAGAGTTGAGTTTGCATCGGTGGTGACGAGCGCCTCGCCAACTAATACGACATCGGCGCCGGCCTGACGATAGTGCGCCACATCGTTAGCATTTCTAACCGCAGACTCGGCAACTTTTATTACATCTTTCGGAAAAAGGTGAACTAGCTCTCCAAATAGATTCCGATTGGTTTCAAAGGTTGAAAGGTCACGGGCATTCACACCAACAAACTTTGATTCGACTTCGAGTGCACGCTCCAACTCGACCCGGTCGTGAGTCTCCACGAAGGCAGTCATGCCAAGTTCTTCAGTGAACAATTTAAGTCGCCTTAGCGTTGGCTGATCCAAGCCGGCGACAATCAACAGTGCAATGTCTGCGCCGAAAGCTCGGGCCTCAAGAAGTTGATACTCGTTTGCTATGAAGTCTTTACGGAGCAGTGGGATGTTGACCACTTTTCTAACCTCAACTAAGTCGTTCAGTGAACCTTTGAACCGGTGCCCCTCGGTGAGCACACTAATACCTGTTGCTCCTGCTGTTTGATAAACCTGTGCAAGTTGGCTTGGTTCAGGAATGTTAGCGAGATCGCCTCGAGATGGACTGGCACGCTTAATCTCTGCTAGAACGTGAACATTAGCCCTTGGCTGAAAGGCTTGTAGAGCGTTGATCGGAGAATCGAGTTGAGAAATTAAGGACTCTAGATCCTTTGCGGAAACCGATTCACTACGCGCGCTTGCATCTGCAATAGCACCGGCGTAGAGACCCTCAAGCAACTTGTTTTAGCGCTTCTTACCAAAGCCGAGCATCGACAAAACTGGGCCTGCGATGGCTCCAAGAACAATGACTGCTGCTGAAACGTAAGTAAGGTTCAAGTCACCCAGGTAGAAGAACGCGGTTAGACCACAGAAACCAAGAATGATGATCACTACGGATGTCCAAGCCGCAACAGTGTCGCCGTGGTTAGTGTCTTCTGGGTGGTCTGCTGACAATTTGGAGCCTTTCGTTCTTAGTTCTAGTTTAGGCGAAATCGATTCACCATTTGGGCAGTTGGTCGATGCGTGTTAGTGGTTTCGAACCATCGGGTGACGTGTTTATCCAAATACGAATAACGGTTGCGGAAAAACAAACAATCAAGGCAAGAACGAAAAGGTCAGCTGCGAAGTGGTTGTAGTAGCCATTAGAAAGCAGCAGTGACTGAGAAGCCCAATCGGAAACACCAGTTAGTTTCGCAACTGACGGACTCAACATGCTCAACGAACCAGATGCTGATTCGAACCAAACCGGGGACATGGTGGCGATAAGTAGAACTGTTACCGCTGTGAGTAGAAACTTTCCGAACAGTGACTTCACGTATCGAGAAACAAAAGCGATGAGAAGCCAAACCACCAAACCAACTAATAACTGAGGGTAAGCCTCCAAGCCGGTGACTTGAATGGATTTAGCCTGATCGGTGATAGTCGCAGAAGCCCAGACCTGCGAACCAAAAATCCAAAGTAGAGCGATCGATAGAAGTTGCGCCGAAACAACGAGCCGTTTCACTATTTGCCCGAGAGCCTTGCAGAGTTGGCTGCAGCAATCGCGCGAAGGATGGCACGTGCTTTGCTCTTGGTTTCCTCAAACTCGCTGTTTGGATCAGAATCCAAAACAATTCCAGCTCCCGCTTGAACGGTGGCGAGGTTTCCCCGAATAAGAGCGGTGCGAATAGCGATGGCTAGATCGGCATTCCCAGCGAAGTCGAAATACCCACAAACGCCACCGTACAAACCTCTGGCAGTTGGTTCGAGTGACTCAATGATTTCCAGAGCCCTTGGTTTTGGCGCTCCAGACAGTGTTCCTGCCGGAAAAGTCGCTTTGAATACGTCGACTGGGGTTAGGTCTGAGCGCAATTTTCCCTCGACCGTGGATACCAAGTGCATGATGTGGCTAAACCGATGAACCTGCATAAACTCCGTGACAGCAACAGAACTGGGCTGGCATACCTTCAATAAATCATTGCGCGCTAGGTCGACCAGCATTAGATGCTCTGAGGTTTCCTTGCGGTCGGAAAGGAGTTCCTCCTCCAACGCGTGATCTTCGTCCCAGTCTTTTCCTCTCGGCCTGGAACCAGCAATTGGGTGAGTGATTACCGATTCACCAGAAACAGTTACCAAGGCCTCTGGTGACGACCCAACAATCGAGTACTCGCCGAACTCATCTTCACCGTTGATTAGGTACATGTATGGACTTGGGTTTAGAGCACGCAACACCCGATAGACGGCAAGTGGCTCCACATCCACTCTCGCCACGAATCTCTGAGATAAAACAACCTGGAAAACATCACCCCGAACCACATGGGTTTTCGCAGAGTCAATGGTGTCAAGAAAATGTTCTTTTGTTTGATTCGAATCCGCTGCCGGGTCGATTTCGAGGTCTAGGTCCGCGAGATAAGGAACTGAAGGTTCGGCGACTCTCTCGAGCATCGACTCGATCGAAATCATCGCACTGTCGTAGAGCGCCTCAAGTTGACTCTGCGTCTGGCCCTCGACAAAAACATTTGAGACAAATAAAAGCGACGCCGAGTGATGATCGACAATAACTAGATTTTGAAACATCGAAAAGCTAATTCTAGGAATTGGTCGCTCTTGAACCACCTTGACATCCAGAGATTCCAAGTCGGCGATTACTTCCCAATTGATGTGACCGACCAAACCTGAGATAAGCGGGATGCCAGAGGAACCCGGCTCGGTGAACCAAGCCTTTTGAATTTGGGCTAGGGCGCTCAAGCCGTCCTCTAAGAGCACATCGTCAGTGTTCAAAGGTAGAGCGGTGGCTCCTGTCTGTGACCTCCATAAAACCTTGCCATGGTGGTCCTGAAGAAACTGTCCGCGAGCATCGACCCCAACAAATGAGAACCTTGACCAGACTCCTTGCTCAGCTGATTCCAACAGAAATGCACCGGTTTTACCCTTAGCTAATTTGTCGAAGACGTTGACAGGAGATTCGCTGCCAGAAAAAACTTCCTTAACCAGCGAGACAACGCGTTTTCCCGCACTCTCAACCAGAAACTCCGGAAGACTCAGTGGCTTAATCATTTTGTGTACTCGATCCTCTTTGTATCAAAACAGGAATCAGTTCCGTTGTGACAAGCAGGTCCACTAACTCTCACCGTAAGCAACAAAGTGTCACCGTCACAATCGCTCGCTATGCCGGTTAGCGTTTGGTAATTTCCGCTGGTGCTACCTTTGTGCCAAAGTTCATTGCGGCTCCTAGAGAAGTAAACCGCCTCTCGCAACTCCAAAGTCTTCGTGAGCGCCTCAAGATTCATCCAGGCAAGCATAAGAACCAGCCCGGAAGTAGCTTCCTGAGCGATGACAGGCACCAATCCGTCGCTGTTGAATCGCACTTGAGAAACGTCAAAATCTGTTGTCATCGAACAGCAAAACCAGCCTCTCTCAAGCAGTCTTTAGTTTCCGCAATTGTAACTGAGCGATTATGGAAAATGGACGCGGCCAACAGGGCATCAGCGCCAGCACTCGCGGCAGCCGGAAAGTGCTCACCCGTACCAGCGCCGCCAGCGGCTATCAACGGTAGTTTCGAAGCTTGTCGGACTGCCTTGATTAGAGCCAAATCGAATCCATTCTTGGTGCC
>JBJOJC010000064.1:0-4904 GCA_046046825.1 Actinomycetota bacterium
TGCTGCGCATGTGGCAAATCTGGTTTCGGTAAGAATTTGATTTCCGTTAACCTTCTAGCCATAAACCCTTAAGGCTCTTTCGTGAGCATTTAGTTATGCCCGAAATCACTGAGAAGCCACAAGCTGCGCAAATTCGACGCACACTTGGCAAAGGTGTTTTAAATCGAGGCGACCGACTCTTTTTCGGCATCACATCCGCCGCTTCATACTTTGCGTTTATTCTCGTTGGGCTAATTCTCGTTTTCCTCATTGCCCAGGCATGGCCAGCCATCCAGGAGCAGGGTCTTGCATTCGTTTACGGAGACAAGTGGGAAATTACCGAAGAGAAAACCATTCTCCAAATCGGTCCGATGCTCTACGGTTCGATTCTGATCGCACTACTCGGTGTTCTAATCGCTACACCCTTGGCGATTGCCACCGCCTACCTAATCGTTTTCGTCTTTCCAAGTTTCTGGGCCAAGCTTTCCACCAACCTCATTGACCTCCTTGCCGCCTTACCATCGGTGATCATCGGTCTATGGGGTGTTCTGGTTTTCACCCCAATTGCTCAGGGCTGGGCCGAGTTCCTTCACCAGTATCTTGGCTGGATTCCAATCTTTGCAACCGACAAGGGCACTACCTCACTGAACAGCTCACCATTCATCGCCGGCTGGATTGTGGCGGTCATGATTGTTCCAATCATCACTTCGGTTACCCGAGAAATCTTCAGCCAGTTCGACCGAGAACTTGTGAACGGTGCTCTTGCTCTAGGCGGCACTCGCTGGACGGTTTTCCGTCGAGTCATTTTGCCAACCACGTCTGGCGGCATTACCGGTGGTGTTCTGCTCGGACTTGGACGGGCCATCGGTGAAACCGTAGCAATCTACTACGTGCTCCAACTTTCGATGAACATCAACCTTTTCCAGATTCTCGAGCCACGCGGTGGAGCCATTGCTTCCTGGATTCTCTCGCGCTTCGGTGAAGCAACTGAAAAGGAATTCCACGGTCTAATGGCCGCTGGTTTGGTCATCTTCATCACAACCTTGATCATCAACCTCATCGCCAACGTAATTGTGAACAAGGCTCAGCCATGGAGAAAGTAATGCCAGAACCTCGCCCAGCGAAGCAGCCTTGGAACAAATCCTCAAAGCTAGCCTCATTCACGGGTCGCCGCGGATTTGCCGATGGAGTATTGGTTTTCGGATCGCTTCTCTTGGCAGCTGCTGTCTTCAGTCTCCTTCTTTCCGTTCTCTGGTCCGTCATTAGTGCCGGGTCGGCTGCTCTAACCCCTCAGTTCCTCTACCAAAACAACCGTTACATTTCCACAACCACGTCGCTCGAATACGGCGGCGTTGGTCACGCAATTCTAGGAACCCTGGAATTGGTTCTGCTTGCCACGGCGGTTGCACTGCCTCTCGGTTTGGCGATTGCTGTTTACCTAACCCAGTCGCAGTCGAAGCTTCGCAACATGGTTCGAGCCATCACCCAGGCGCTAGCAGGTTTGCCCTCTGTAGTCTCCGGCCTGTTCGTGCTTTCGATCATCTCCTTTCTCGGTGCTCAGAAGAGCGGTATCTTCGGTGCAATGGCATTGTTCCCGCTCATGCTCCCTACCGTTGCTCGAGTAGCGGAAGAAGCTCTTCGTCTTGTTCCAGCCGATCTTCGCCTGGCTGCGCTTGGCCTTGGCGCGCCAAACTACCGCGCGTTTTTCCAGGTAATCTTGCCGGCCGCGAAAACCGGAATCATCACCGCACTACTGCTCGGTCTAGCTCGTGTAGTTGGTGAAACCGCCCCGCTAATTTTGACCATCCAGGCCAACAACGGCACCAACCTGAACCCACTTGATGGCGGTGTGGCAACCTTGCCTACCTACATCTACGGATTCATCAGCGCCGGTTATGCTTCGTCGATTACCCGCGCCTGGGGAGCTTCGCTGGTCCTTCTGATCATCGTTGGAATTTTGTTCGTAACCGCTCGTCTTTTGACCGGCGACAAGAAGAAGAAAAAGAGTAAGGGAAGCAAATGATGACCATTACCCCTGTTGCAGCTGAACTTCGTGCAGAAGACATCAGTGTTTGGTTCGGCGAGCGTCAGGTTTTGCAAAACGTAAACCTAACGTTCCGCGCAAACCGTGTAACCGCACTGATCGGTCCATCGGGTTGCGGCAAGTCAACCTTCCTGCGCACTCTAAACCGCATGCACGAACTGATTCCTTCAGCCGGGCTTGCTGGTTCGATTCTTCTAGACGGAAAAGACATCTACGACCCTTCGGTTAACCCGGTAGATGTTCGCATGGAAATCGGAATGGTTTTCCAGAAGCCAAACCCATTCCCAACCATGTCGATTCAGAACAACGTTCTTTCAGGGCTAAAGCTTTCTGGCCTTCACTCAGACAACAAAGAGGAGCTTCTAGAAACCTCACTGAAGCGCGCTTCGATGTGGAATGAAGTGAAGGATCGTCTCGACGAACCGGCCACTTCTCTTTCCGGTGGTCAGCAGCAGCGTCTTTGTATTGCACGTTCGCTTGCAATGAACCCAAAGGTTCTGCTCATGGATGAGCCTTGTTCGGCACTTGACCCAGGCTCAACCCGCCGCATCGAAGCCACTATCGAAGAGCTCTCGGAGTCGATGACTATCGTTATCGTTACCCACAACATGCAGCAGGCTCAGCGTGTGTCTCACGAGACCGCGTTCTTCCTAGCCGACGACAACGTTCCCGGTGGAGTGGTTGAATTCGGTTCAACCGAGCAGGTCTTTGGTCAGCCGGTTGATTCACGCACCAACGACTACGTGAATGGCCACTTCGGTTAATCCACTGTTCACCTGAACTTGAAGAGCCCGTTACCCAAACATATCTGTTCGTTTCATTAGGTTTTACAAACTAAAGACGTCAACCAGACAAGTTCAATAATTCAAGGAGAAAAATGAACAAGAAGTTTGCAAAGACCCTAGCTGGTCTAGCTGCCACCGCAGCTCTAATTGCACCAGCTGCCACCGCAAACGCAACCAGCATCGCTGGTTCGGGATCTTCATTCGCTTACAACGGCATCTACAAGTGTTCATCGCTATACGAGAACCACGCAGTTACCTACACTTCAACCGGTTCCGGCACCGGACGCACCAACTTCCGCACCAACAAGGCTTCGTATCCATTTGCAGTTTCTGACGGCCTTTACACCGCAGGCACCGAGCCAACCGGTTACACCATGGTTCCTCTTTTCGGTGGCCCAATTGTGTTCGCTTACAACAAGTACAGCGGTCTTCCTTCAGGTCTAAAGCTAGACGCAGCAGCTGTCTCGGGAATCCTAAAGGGAACCATCACCAAGTGGAACGCTTCGGCTCTAAAGAAGCTAAACCCTGGCAAGACTCTTCCAAACCTAGCCATCAAGGTGTTCTACCGTTCAGGTACCTCGGGCACCAACGAGAACCTATCTGAGTACCTACGTCAGAACGTAAGTTCAACCGGTTGGGCAAAGAACCAGACACTTCTAACTGCAGCTACCGCTCTTGCAACCGGCGCAGTTGGCAAGGCAACTTCTTCGCTTCTAGCAGACGCAGTTGAGAGCAGCTCAAACAAGGGTGCTTTCGGTTACTTCGACCTTTCAGACGCCAAGACCGCTAACGTTTCTCTAGTTTCGCTAAAGAACAAGCACGGCGAATACGTGGCTCCTAGTGCGTCAGCCGGTGCATTGATGCTAAACGCACAGACCACCGACAACTCGGGATCTGACCGCGTTCAGGGAACCGCAACCGCAGTTCTACCAGCAGCACTCGGTGGAACCGTGAACGGTGCGATCAACTTCACTAAGAGTGTGAAGAACGCCTACCAGCTAACTATCCTTACCTACGGAATTGGTTCGAAGAATGGTACCGACGCTGCAGACGTTGCAGTTGAGGACTACTTCAAATTCGTAATCAACACCTGCATGCCTGCGCAGGCATCGCGACTAGGTTACGTTGCTCTAACCGGCAGCATCAAGACCAAGGCGCTAGCTCAGGCTTCACTAATCGCACAGTAGTAAAAGTTGTGATTGTTTGGTGGCTCGGTTATCCGGGCCACCAAATAGTCAGTTAAGAATCAGATAGAGGAACGACATGAAGATTAAACCGAAGCGCCTGCTTGCAACACTGGCACTAGCCATCTCCGCGTCTACTCTCCTCACCGCCTGCGACCCACCGATGCCACCAGAAATGGTTGCTCAGTTAGCCGAACAGAGTTACACCTGTGTTGAAGGCGACGTTCTAGTGGCCGCCGATGTTTCGAACTCGGCCGTCGTCGATACTCTGGCTGAATCTCTAGCAGCAGCCTGTGTTGAACCGTTGGAAGCTATGACCATCACCAACAGCCAAGATGTAGCAACAGCCGACATCGTGATTGGGGTTGGAGCTACCGACCAATGCACACCGTTTGCATCTGTTCCTTACGGTTTTGACGCCGGTGTAGTTGCCTACAACGTGTCTGGTACCGACTCTTTGAACCTTGGCTACAAAACACTTGCCTCCGTTCTAAATGGCGAAATCACCACCTGGAATGACCCTGCCATTGCGAAAGACAATCCAGACCTAACCCTTCCTGAACTTCCAATTTTGGTTCGAACCGAAGCCGAACCAAATTCACTTGCGGCGCTAGTAACTGCCCTAAGTTTCCAGAGTGCGAAACTAGACGCTTCAGCTTTCTCTGCAATCAATCTGTTTGATGGGTCGGTTCCTGAGCCGCTAGCTGATGGCGAAGTAGCAATCATCCCAAACTCGGTAGCGGTGATCAACGGCCTTCTGACCCTAGGCCTAAACAGTGGAAAGAAAGACGCCGAGACCGGGGAAAAGCTTTTTGCCACCGCTGGTGAGGTGAGCCTCTACGCTGCTGGTTCCCAGTTGGTTGGAAAGACCAGTGGGTCAACCCTGACCATGTCGGTCGACGCCAAGGTAGA
>JBJOJC010000065.1:0-16493 GCA_046046825.1 Actinomycetota bacterium
GGCACCACAGCGCGATGGGAGCTCGTTTGGCAACCACTCGTGGATTCGTCCGTCAACCTTGTCGCCGAGGCGCTTGCCAGCCTGCAGCCATGAAGCCATGGTGAATACCTTGTAAGCCGAACCGGTTTGGAAGCCAGAGGAACCACCGTAGTTTTTGTCGGTGGCAAAGTTCACCGAGGTGTGCCCGACGGTGTTTGAGGCGGTCTGGTCGAAGAAACGGTTCTGTGACATAGCCAAAACCTTGCCGGTGCCAACCTCAACCGAAACCGAAGTGGCTCCAAGTTTGTTTGGGTCGTCCATCGG
Organism: Actinomycetota bacterium; assembly: GCA_046046825.1. Lineage (GTDB taxonomy): Bacteria > Actinomycetota > Actinomycetes > Actinomycetales > Microbacteriaceae > Rhodoluna. Next base: position 304 of record JBJOJC010000065.1, read on the forward strand.
AATGCGGCTCTTGATGTACTTGTCGGTCTTGTTCTGCATGCTGATGTTCATGGTGGAGTAGATCTCCAAGCCACCGCGACGAAGCAGGTTCTGACGCTCTTCTAGGGTGTCACCGAATTCAGGGCTGTTACGTATCGTCCAAACCACGTAGTCGCAGAAGAACGCAGTTGCCTGGCTTCCTTCACAACCCTGGTTCAACTTGGTGATGTTCACTTCAATCGAACTGGCCTTGGCGGCGTCGGCTTCCGATTGGCTGATGAAATCTGGAACCATGTTCTGGATCACATAGTCACGGCGAATTTTGGCGGCGGCTAGGTTTTCTTCAACGTCTGGCTTGTACTGGTTCGGTGACTGCAGCATTCCGGCAAGGAGTGCGCCTTCTGGGAGGGTTAGCTCGCTAGCCTTCTTGCCGAAGTAGAACTCACTGGCTGCTTCAACCCCGTAGATCTGGTTGCCGAAGAACGAAAGATTTGCGTAGCCGGCGAAGATTTCCTTCTTGGTCGCGGTTTGCTCAACGGCGAGCGCCAAACGGATTTCGCGGAGCTTGCGCTCTGGGCTAGGGAAGCGGGCTGCGTCGGCGGCCTCGGTGTCACCTTTGAGCATCGCCGATTCAACCAAACTGTTTCGAACGTACTGCATGGTGATGGTTGAAGCACCCGGACCTCCACCGCCCTTTAGTGCGCTGTTGATGCCGGCACGAACCAGCGAAATCACGTCGACGCCAGCGTGAGAGTAGAAACGTGGGTCCTCTGTGGCAAGGACGGCGTTTAGGAAGTTAGGGGAGATGTCTTCGAAAGCCACCGAAATACGGTTGTCTTCGTAAAAGTCGGTGATCTTGACCCATTCGCCGGCATCATTCTTGCCGTAGAGGGTTGAAGCCTGAGCGGCGTTTACCGGCTTTAGGTAATCCGGCATCGACTCGAACAGAGCCACACCGAGGGAACCGCCAACGCCAGAAACTAGGAACAGCGGGGCTAGGAGTACCAAGCCTAGAAGTCCAACGATTGCGTTTAGACCGACAAACTTGAGGAGCCGACTGAAAACGGTCTCGCCCTTATTACGTTCAGACATAACTACTAGGTTACCTTCTATTGCGTTCAACCTTGGCTGTGAAGTACCTAGGAGCGTACTTACAGGTAACATCAAACTGACCCGCGTGAAAGGACTCATGATGAGCAAAATCGAAACCCGTTTGGCTGAACTAGGTTCGCCGCTACCAGAACTTGCCAAGCCGGTTGCTGCCTATGTGCCAGCTGTAGTTTCGGGCAACCTGGTCTTCACCTCGGGTCAGCTACCGTTCATCGAAGGAAAGCTTCCTGAAACCGGCAAAGTCGGTGCCAGTGTGAACCCAGATGACGCCAAGGCTTACGCTCGCCAAGCGGCACTAAACGCGCTCGCGGCCGTTAAGTCGGTAATCGGCGACTTAGATCGCGTAACGCGCGTGGTGAAGCTGGTTGGTTTCGTGGCTTCGGTTCCAGAGTTCTCCGGACAGCCTGGCGTAATCAACGGTGCTTCCGAGTTCCTCGGTGAAGTTTTCGGCGAAGCGGGTGCTCACGCGCGCAGTGCAGTGGGCGTTCCAGTGCTTCCGCTAGATTCTCCGGTTGAGCTCGAACTAATCGTCGAGTTCAAGTAACTTAGTCGCTGGCTACGCCGGCAATCTTTGAACTAATCACGTTCATCACGCTGGTATCGGCCAGGGTGGTCACGTCACCAATCGGACGATCTTCGGCAACGTCGCGAAGTAGTCGTCGCATGATCTTGCCCGAACGAGTCTTTGGGAGCTCGGCAACCACCATGATCTGGCGAGGTCGAGCAATCGGACCGATGTCCTTCGACACGTGCTCACGCAGAATCTTCGAGATGTTGTCGGCAGCGCCAGCTTCTTCAACCTGGTCGAGTCGCAGGATTACGAAAGCAACAACGGCTTGGCCGGTGATTTCGTCCTTGGCACCAACCACAGCTGCTTCAGCAACCCAAGGGTGACCAACTAGCGACGATTCGATTTCGGCGGTCGACAAACGGTGACCGGAAACGTTCATAACGTCGTCGACGCGTCCAAGCAACCAGAGGTCGCCATCTTCGTCCCACTTAGCGCCGTCGCCGGCGAAGTACTGGCCTTCGAAGTTCGACCAGTAAGCCTCGTGGAAGCGACCTGGGTTACGCCAAATACCTCGAAGCATGGAAGGCCAAGGTTCGGTGATAGTCAGAAGACCGGCTTCTCCGCGAGGAACTTCTTTACCCTCGTCGTTGACGATCTTGATTTCGATGCCAGGAACCGGAGTCTGGGCCGAGCCAGGCTTCAGCGAGGTGACTCCTGGAAGGGGGGAGACCATGATTGCTCCGGTCTCGGTCTGCCACCAGGTATCAACGATTGGGCACTTGCCGCCACCGATAACATCGCGGTACCAGAGCCAGGCTTCAGGGTTGATTGGTTCACCAACCGAACCGAGCACACGCAGACTCGACAAATCGAACTGGTCTGGAATCTCACGTCCTAGTTTCATGAACGAACGGATAGCGGTCGGCGCTGTGTAGAAAATCGAAACCTTGTAACGCTCGATGACTTCCCACCAACGACCCGGGTGCGGTGCGTCTGGAGTTCCTTCGTAAATCACCTGCGAAGCGCCGTTGGCGAGCGGGCCGTAAACCACGTAGGAGTGACCGGTGATCCAACCGATGTCGGCGGTGCACCAGTAAACGTCGGTTTCTGGGTGAAGGTCGAAAATGTTGCGGTGGGTGTAAGCGGCCTGGGTTAGGTAGCCGCCTGAGGTGTGCAGAATACCCTTTGGCGCGCCGGTGGTGCCAGAGGTGTAAAGGATGAAAAGTTCCTGCTCTGAAGGGAAGGCCTGAGCTTCGTGCTCATCAGATGCCTTGGCCATCTCATCGTGCCACCAGTGGTCTTTTTCGTTCCAAGCAACGTCGTCGCCGGTTCGCTTGACTACCAAAACCTGCTCAACGGTTGGGCACTTATTGCCGGCCAAAGCCTCGTCGACGGCTGGCTTCAAAGCCGAAGCCTTACCCTTGCGGTATCCGCCATCGGCAGTGACAACGACGCGAACATCGGCATCGTTGATGCGAGTAGCTAGTGCGTCGGATGAAAAACCACCGAAAACCACCGAGTGAATTGCGCCAAGGCGAGCCACGGCCAACATGGTGACCACGGCTTCCGGAATCATCGGCAGGTAAATAGCCACGCGGTCGCCGCGAACCACACCGAGGCTGGTTAGCACGTTGGCACACTTCTTAACCTCGCGAGTAAGTTCGGCATAGGTTATTTCGCGGCGGTCGCCAGGCTCACCCTCAAAGTAAAGAGCCACGCGGTCTCCGCGACCGGCAATCACATGGCGGTCGAGGCAGTTGTAGGAAACGTTTAGTTCACCGTCGTCGAACCAGCGAGCAACCGGTGCGTGCGACCAGTCGAGCACTTCGGTAAAAGGTTTTGCCCAATCTAGGGCCCTGGCCTGTTCGGCCCAGAAAGCTAGTCGATCCGACTTGGCTTGAGTATATAGTTCAGGTTTTGCAATTGCTTGCTGTGCAAATTCGCTAGAAGGTGCAAAGGTTTTGCCGTCAGACATCGTTGTCGTTCTCCATGTTTCTATGACATGCCTCATCGCATGTCACTAGCGAACATACTGCCAGATTAATTCTGTGAAATTGCCCAAAATTGTCACATCGTTAGCATTGTTCTTATAAAGTAATAAATGTCGCTCTTGTAGCGACCGCGATACCAGTTCCCCCCAATTTGGTATCGCCGGCGGCAGGCACTCCCCCAGAGCCTGCCGCCCCCTAACTTTAAGGGGGCTTTTCACTTGCTAAAAACTACCGTTTGCGAGACGTAGATTTACGCACAACAAGACTTGGCTCAATCACAATTTGCTGCGGGCTCATTTTCCCCGTGCTATCCAGACGTTCAATTAGTAGCTCAGCTGCCCTTCGCCCCAGCTCAAGGCCCATGTCATCGATTGTTGTGAGTTTCATGGCGTATTCGCGCGAGATTGGCGCGTTGTCGTATCCAACTACCGAAATGTCTTCCGGCACGTGTTTACCAATTTCAGCTAGGGCTGAGATGGCGCCCGCGGCGATGTGGTCGTTCGCTGCATAAATGGCTGTAAAAGGTTTGCCCGAAGCAATCAGTTCTTTTGCAGCTAGATACCCACCAAGCTGATTGGTTTTTTGATTTTCGCCGTAGAAGACAGTTGGTAGTTCAAATTCCTGCATGTATTCAACGAATGAGCGTCTTCGGTTCCCAGCGATTCCCCCAAGCCCACTCAAGTGTGCGATGTTTCTGTGCCCCAAACTCGTTAGGTGTTCCAGAACTAATCGGGTTCCGTTCTTGTCGCTCGAGTAGATGAGGTCGGCTCCCTTTACCAAAGTTTCTCTAGCGCCAACGATGATTGTTGGAACTGTTAGACCCTGGGTGTTTAGATTGGCAGGTTCCACGAATAGCACCAGCGCTTCAACATCCATCGATACCAGCGCGTCTACCGCGTCACCATGGAGATTTGGATTGGTGTGTAGATCACTAACCAGGATTTGGAAATCTAACCGATCGAAAACTTCTCGGAGACCGGCCAGCACATTTACATAGGCAAGGTTTTCGTATTCGGTGATGACGAGTCCGATGGTCTTGGTTCGGTTGCTGGCCAGGTTTTGAGCGTGACGGCTGGGGCGATAGTTGAGCTTTGTTATAGCGGCCAGCACGGCATCCTTGCGAGCCTCAGAAACCGATGAATCTCCACGAAGCACCAGTGAGACCAAGGATTTTGATACGCCAGCCTCGGCGGCCACATCGTAGATGGTCGCCTTTTTCATTGGGCCGTTGGTTTCGTTCATCGTCTCAATAGGTTACTTGACTGTAAAAGTACATACTTTGTAAGCACAAAATAACATTATGGTAAATCTCTTGGTTTTTTGGTGTCGCGCTCCAAATCTGTTCGATAGGTTAGCAAATGGAACGCTCCAATGGAACGCTCCAAAACTAATCGCAAGGAGAAACACAAATGACCATCGGTGTTGCAGTAATCGGTGCAGGAATGGCAGGGCGTGCCCACGCAGCCGCCTACCGCGCCGCGACTTCACTTTATGAATCGAACCTTCCACCGGTACGCCTCGTATCCATCGGCGACGTAATGCCACAGTTCGGTCAGGCCGCCGCCGACCGCTTTGGCTATGAGCGCACTGATTCCGATTGGCGTTCGATCGCCGATGACCCAAATATCCATGCCGTTTCGGTTGTTGTCGCAAACCACTTACACCGTGAAATCGTCGAAGGTCTGTTAGCTGCTGGAAAACACGTACTCTGCGAGAAGCCGCTAAGCGACACGCTGGACGATGCCCGCTCAATGGTGGCTGCCGCCGATGGGGCAAAATCAATTGCCCGAATTGGTCTTACCTTCCTTCGCAACCCTGCGATCGCAGCGATCAAAAACATCATCTCCAGCGGACAGCTTGGCAAAGTTCTTCACTTCAGCGGTAACTACTGGGCCGATTATTCAGCAGACCCAATGAGCCCGATCTCATGGCGCTACAAAGGTGGCCTGGGAACCGGAGCCCTAGCCGACGTTGGCTCGCACATTTCCTATGTTGCCGAGTTCATCACTGGCAGGCCATTCTCTGCAGTATCAGGGGCCCGCTTCGTGACCTCAATCACCGAACGTCCGGTTCCATCAGGCGCGGTGCAAGGCCACTCAATAGCAACAGCCTCCGACAAGTTTGACACCGTCGAAAACGATGACTATGCCGGATTTGTGGCCGACTTCTCGGGAATCGCCGGAGCCATCCAGGTTTCGCGTGTAGCAGCCGGTCACCCAACTTCGCTCGAATTTGAGGTTTACTGCGAAAAGGGTGCTGCACGTTTTACTCAGGCCCGAAACGGAGAGTTTGAACTTCTACTAAATGAAGATCCATACTCCCAGCGAGGGTTCCGCACGATTCAGGTCGGCCCTTCTCACCCATACATTGCTGGTGGTTTGCCGGTCGATGCACCAGGTGTCAACGTAGGTCAAAACGACCAATTCTTCTTCCAGAATCGTGCGTTCTTGCAAGAGGTTGCTGGTCTACCCGAAACAGATGCCTTGCCATTCTGTCCAGACTTCCGTGATGGTCTCCACAACATGGAAATCATCGAATCAGTAATTAAATCCGGAGCGGCCAACGGTCTTAGCGTTGATGTTCCAGCTTCGAACCCTACCTACTTGAAAGGCCGTAACTAATGAAACTCGGTGTCTACAACGCAATTCTTCACGATCGTTCGCTCCCTGAAGCCATCAAGGTCATCAAAGGCCTTGGCCTAGGTGCAATCGAACTCAACACCGGAGGATTTTTGCCGGCGACACACGTTCCCACGATGGATGAAATTCTAGTTTCTGACTCTGCGCGAGATGATTTTCTGGCAATTTTTGAAGGAACCGGGGTAGTTATCGGTGGCCTTAACTGCAACGGAAACCCGCTGCACCCGAATCCGGTGATCGGAGACAAGCACGCAGAAGATGTTCGCCGCTCAATTCGTTTGGCGCATCGCCTCGGTCAAAACCGTGTGGTAACAATGTCTGGTTTACCGGGTGGAGAACCTGGAGCAAAATACACAAACTGGGTGGTGAACGCCTGGAATTCTGCTGCCCTAGACGTGATTGAATACCAGTGGGAAATTGCCAGCAAGTTCTGGTCAGAAACCGACAAACTGGCCGCTGAACTTGATGTGAAGGTGGCGCTGGAACTTCATCCGCAGAACGTGGTATTCAATCCAGCTACCATGCGCGAACTAATTGAACGAACTGGCGCAACCCACGTTGGCGTTGAACTCGATGCCTCTCACCTTTTCTGGCAGCAGATGGACCCAACAGCAGTAGTTCAGAACTTAGGCGAACTGGTATTCCATGCCGCTGCCAAAGACATTCGCGTAAACCCATATGTAGCCATAAACGGCGTGCTGGACAACAGTTTCCGCCGTCTTCGCCCAGACGAAAATCGAACCAATTTGGGCGGCGACGAATGGGCCAACGAATGGCCAATTCCTTCTACCTGGGATTTCGTCGCGGTTGGAAAAGGCCACGATGCCGATTACTGGGCGGGATTCTTGAAAGCCCTATATGACGTTGACGAAACCATGATCGTCAACATTGAACACGAAGACACCTCGATGGGTCGAGTCGAAGGACTCGAATTCGCATCGAAGGTTCTGTTGGAAGCAGCAGAAAAAGCAGGAATAACAATCGAATAAAACTTCGGAGCGGAGAAATCTGAACCGGAAATTGTTAGCGGGACCGTCCCGCCGGCAACCAAAGTAACAAATGATGAGAGGAAAATCGTGAAAATATCACGTTTATTCAAAGTGGCAGCAGCGGTCACCGTTGCAGCTTTGGCATTCGCCGGCTGTAGCTCAACCGCATCTACCGAAACCAAGTTCAGCGCAGTAGCCAATGATTCAGCCAAGGGTATCCACATTGTTGTAATGGGTGGAGCACCGTCTGACTCGTTCTGGTCTGTTGTGAAGAACGGAACCCTAGATGCAGGTCTAGCTATCGAGAATGCTGGTGGCAAGGTCACCGTGCTATCGATGCCAAACTACGACAACTTCAACGCTGACGCAGCGAAGCTAGTCGACAAGATGCTAACACTGAACCCAACCGCAGTGGTCATCCCAGACTGGGTACCTGACTCAATGAATGAGGGAATCAAGAAGCTAAAGGACGCCGGAGTTATCGTCGTACTTTACAACTCAGGTCAGCATGAAGTTGCTAACGTGGGCGCCGAGATCTACATCGGATCAGACGACTATGTAGCAGGAAAGCTTGCCGGACAGGCAATGGCGGACGCCGGAAAGAAGCACGTAGTTTGTGTGAACACTCTTCCTGGTCTAGCCAACATCGAGGCACGTTGCAAGGGAGTTAAGGACGGATTTGGCGGAGCCAGCGAAAGCCTGAACCTACCTTCGAGCTCTTTCGGTGACGCAACTGCAGTTACTCAGGCGGTAAAGGCTGCAATCACCAAGGACTCGAGCATCGATGGCCTAGTTACCATTGGTGACTCAGATGCCGACAGCGTAACTGAGGCAATCGACCAGGCCGGCGTAGCCGACAAGGTTCACCACGGTGGCATCAACGTAAACGCCAAGTCGCTTGAGCGCGTCAAGGCTGGAACTCAGATGTTCGCAATCGACCAGCAGGGCTACGCACAGGGTTACTACGCAACCTCGTACGCATTCCAGCTAGCCGCCTACGCGATCTCACTTCCAGTGAAGGAACTGCTTTCAGGCCCTTCGTTGATCGACACGACCAACGTAGACAAGGTATTGGCCGGCGCCAAGGGCGGCCGTCGCTAAAACCGAGCTGATGTGGGTGGGGTTGAATTACGGTTCAACCCCACTCTCACCAAAACCACCAAAAAGTCGTAGATTCAAAGCGACTAACAAAACCAGAGGACCAAATGTCTAAAACTTCTTCAACCGCAACTATCACTCAGAAGAGTGCGGTCAATAAAATGCGCGATCTAACGCGTCGACCAGAGCTCGGTGCTCTCGCTGGAACAGTAATTGTCTACGTGTTCTTCTCAATTTTCGGTGGAAACGAATTCACCGCACTCGGCGGTTTGTCAGCATGGGCGAACACTGCAGCGGAACTGCTCATTATTGCTCTTCCCGTTGGCTTGCTTATGATTGCCGGCGAATTCGATCTTTCGGTCGGCTCTGTGGTCGCCGGAAGTTCCGTGACCCTAGCTCTTGTCTCGGGCTATTGGGGTTTACCGCTGTGGGTTGGAATCATCGCCGCCCTGTCACTAGGTTTGATTTCAGGGTTCCTAAACGGTCTCATGGTTACAAAAACCAAGGTGCCTTCGTTTATCGTCACCCTGGCGATGCAATTTGGTCTTGCTGGGCTAACTCTCGGTTCGGTTCGTCTAATCACCCAGACCACCAGCATCTCGCTCGCTGAGGAATCAATCTTCAAAGAGATGTTTGGTGGCAAGTTCGCCAATCAGTTTGAAAACGCCATTTTCTGGGCTATCGCCGCGGCATTACTCGTTGTTTGGATCTTGCAGGTCAGCCCTTATGGAAACTGGATTTTTGCACTCGGCGGCGACATCATTAGCGCCCGTGCCGCTGGTGTTCAGGTTGAAAAAACTAAGATCGCTTTGTTTATGTCAACGGGTTTTGGTGCCTCGCTGGTTGGGGTGATCCAGGCAACGCTCTACAACGGAACATCCACAAGCGGTGGGCAATCGTTCGTGTTCAACTCGGTAATCGCCGTTGTTATCGGTGGGGTTGTGCTCACCGGTGGTTATGGTTCGGTGGTCGGTATCGTGCTGGGTACCTGCACTTTCGCCATCGTCAACCAAGGTGTCTACTACACCGGTTGGGACTCAGACTGGGCGGCGCTCATCCTAGGAATCTTGCTACTGGCAGCTGTACTCATGAACAACACCTTCCGCCGTCTTGCACTTAGCGGAGGTAAGAAAGAGGTAAAGAAGAATGTCTAAAAGAACTGGAACTCCACTTCTCAAACTAAACAAGGTCTCAAAGGTTTTTGCGGGCTATCGTGCTCTAGACGATGTTTCACTTGAGGTTTATCCCGGTCAGGTCCTCTGTCTTCTGGGCGACAACGGAGCTGGTAAGTCAACTTTGATCAAGGTTTTGGCGGGTTTTCACGAGCCAACCACGGGAACCCTGGAACTGAACGGTGAAGTCACTGCATTCAAAAGTCCAAAGGACGCCAGCCAAGCGGGAATTGCCACGGTTCACCAATTCGGAGGCACCTTCCCGCTGATGTCAATTGGTCGTTCGTTCTTCGTCGGCGCTGAGCCAACCAAGGGGATGGGCATACTTAGACGTTTTGACAAGAAATTTGCAAACGAAACGGCTGTACGCGAGATGCAAGCACTCGGCATCACCAGAGTGACCGATGGTGACCGGCTAATCGGCGCTCTTTCTGGTGGCGAGCGCCAGGCAGCCGCCATAGCCAGAGCGGTGCACTTCGGGGCCAACGTGCTCATTCTCGACGAACCAACTGCCGCACTAGGTGTGAAAGAGGCCGCTCACGTTCTTCGAATTGTGATGCAGGCGCGAAACAAGGGGGTTGCCGTTATTTTGGTAACCCACAACGTTTCTCACGCACTCACAGTTGGCGATCACTTTGCAGTGTTGATTCACGGCGCAAAAGCCGATGACTTCGCTAAGGGTGAGCGCACTCGTGAACAAATCACAGATCTTATGGCTGGTGGAGAAGCCATGGCAGAACTGGAAAAGGAATTGAACACCTTGACCGGATCGGTGGAAAAAATCAATTAGCGACAGTTGATCTAACGCCCCCACTTCGATTAGAAGATGGGGGCGTTAGTTTTACACAGATATCGCTTGGGAGTATTTTTTCGGGTTTCGATCGAACATCCTCGTTTATATGGAAAACGAAGCGATACGACAATTGTTGTCTAGGACAGGGCTTAGTGATTTAGTTCTAAACGGGCACACGAGCGCGTTCGCTGCCATAAATGGCCAATGGTTGAGCGTTGCTTGCCCATTTGAGTCAGAAGCCGAACTCACGGCGTACGCTCTTGATTTGGCAAATTCGGCAAAGCGCCGGCTCGACTATGCCTGTCCGTTTGCCGACATTGCGATTGGCTCGCTTCGATACCACCTGGCTTTGCCTTTGGCTGGAGCCAAATTACATGTTTCCATTCGAAAACATCAGTCAACCAGGCGTGAACTTGGTTCCCTGCTGGAGAACCCGCTCAGGTGGCTTCCCAGCCTTCACGAGTTGGTTCAATCAAAAAGTAATTTCATAATCTGCGGTGGTACCGGAACTGGAAAGACCACGTTGCTTCGAGCCATGTTGGAGTTAGAACAGCATTCCAGAATCGTCACCGTTGAAGATGTCAGCGAGCTGGAATTAGCGAACCCAAATGTTGTGGCACTTCAAACCAGACAAGCCAACACCGACGGCGCCGGCCAGATAGATTTGCAACGACTTGTGGTTGAGTCGCTTCGCATGAAACCAGATCGCATTGCGGTTGGTGAGGTGCGCGGTGCCGAGTTAGTGCCAATGCTGCAGGCTCTAAACAGTGGCCATAGAGGATCTGCCACCACCATTCACGCCAACCGCGCCGACGACGTTCCGGCAAGACTCATCGGAATAGGCCTACTTGGTGGGTTGTCTCCTGCGACAACCGCCCACCTTGCGGCCAGCGCCTTCGACAAGGTAATCGCCCTTGGAAGTCGGAACCGTGGAATCAACATCGTCAACATCGCGGGATTTGAACTAACCAAGGAATCAAAGTTGGTGACCAGAAATGAGTTCTGAAGCAAGAATCATTCGCCAGTATGCCGAACTGGTTAGAGCAGGTCACCAAATTGATCTCAAACCCGAGCAGTTCACCGGAGAAACGAAAAGAAATCTAGACCACCTCATCGCAATCACCAACCTCGTTGGTGGCAGATTAGCGCCAACCCTAGATCGATTCGCACACGTGCTGCTAACTCGCGAGCAAAGTAGAAGCGAGTTAGAACTGGCTGTTGCCGCACCCAATGCCAGCACCAGGTTGGTGCTCTCGCTACCAGTGCTGGTTTTTGTTGGAGCGGGGATTGCCGGCATACCAATCTTTCAGCTCTTGGCGCAGCCATCAGCCATTTGGATCAGTCTGCTTCTAGGTACAGCTCTGTTTTGGTTAGGAAGTTGCTGGACCAGGGGCTTGCTCACCAAGGCCAAACCAAGGATCGAAGATCCCGGTTTGCCGCTTGATCTTTTAGCGGCAGCAGTTGGTGCCGGACTCCCTCTGCAATCGGCAATCGACGTGGTTGAAAAACAAATTGGTTCGATTGAGATGAGTGAATTGTCAGAACTCGATTCTGGAAGCGGAGTGGCACTCAACGAACTCCTAATCGAACGAGCCAAAAATCTTCGCATGGAACAGTTCACTCAAGACCGATTACGTATTCAAAAAGCTTCCGTCTCGGTACTTTGGCCACTGGGCCTAACCGTTCTCCCAGCGTTTGTGCTGATTGCAATCATTCCTGTAGGCGCTGCCCTAATTCAAAACCAATAGATAAAGAGGAACAAAATGAAAACACTCAGAAACGAAAGAGGATCAGCCACCGCTGAATACGCGATAGCGACCATGGCTGCCGTTGGATTTGCCGGGTTGCTGGTGGTAATCATGCGAAGTGATGAGGTTCGAAAGATTCTTTACGACCTGGTGATGAAAGCCCTAACTGTTGGAACTCCGTAGCGAGCGAGGAGCGGTAACTGCAGAACTGGCAATTTCAATGCCAGCGGTGTTGCTGATGTTGACTTTCGCGATTCAAGCGCTCGCGGTTCAGGTAGATCGAATCGAATTGGCGAACCAGGTTGGCCAATTAGCTAGGTCGGCTGCTAGGGGAGAGGCGGTATCCAAAACCACAGTCGAAGGGAAATTGGTTTGTGTGGAACGATCAATCACCAAATTCATTCAGTTGTCTGAGAAACAATGCGCCCATCGCCTCGGGTTGTAAACGACCGGGGAGCAGGCGCTGTAATTGCTGTTTCCATAATCGCCGTAATCGCGGGGTTGCTTGCCGCTATGTTGGCAGGTACCAATCAGTTTCTTGAGGAAACCAGACTCGAAGCGATTGCCGATAACGCCGCAATTGCAGGGGCTGATTCACTACGGGGATTGATCGCTGGTGCTCCTTGCGATGTCGCCAGAGAGGTGGTTTTGTCAGGGAATGCCCGCATAATCTCTTGTTCAATCAATCAGACCGATTTGCTTGTAGAACTAGAACGAAATGGTTTGTCGGCTCACGCAAGGGCGGGTGAACCAATTGAGGTAGAAAACTGACAATTCTTGCGTAACTCCCAAAACCTGTCGTAGTGTCTACTCGGTGGAGTAAGAATCGTTAACTTCTTATATGTTGCACCACCGGTAGTAAGGAAACTCTTGGCCAACAATCAAAAACTAGTCATTGTCGAGTCACCGGCAAAGGCAAAAACCATCTCCAAGTATCTTGGCGATAACTTCACCGTGCTTGCCTCGGTCGGTCACATTCGTGAACTGGTCGAGCCAAAGAACGTTCCTAAAGAGCTCAAGAAGACCTCGATCGGCAAGTTTGCCGTTGACGTTGACAACGGATTCACTCCTTATTACGGCATCACTGCCGGCAAGACCAAAACAATCTCAGATCTAAAAGCTGCGCTCAAAGGCGCCGATGAGCTCTATCTCGCAACCGATGAAGACCGCGAAGGTGAGGCCATTGCCTGGCACCTACTAGAGGTGCTCAAGCCAAAGGTTCCTGTGAAGCGAATGGTCTTCCACGAAATCACCAAAGAGGCGATTCAGGGAGCGCTGGAACACACTCGAAACCTAGACACCGACCTGGTTGAAGCTCAGGAAACCAGAAGAATTGTTGACCGACTCTACGGTTACGAAATTTCGCCGGTGCTCTGGCGCAAGATCAACCGCGGTCTAAGTGCCGGCCGTGTGCAGTCTCCTGCCGTTCGTTTAGTGGTTGAGCGCGAACGCGAACGCATGGCATTCGTGTCTGCTTCCTACTTCGACGTAAAGGCATCATTTGACCCTAAGAGCGCTGGTGAGCCAGTATTCGAAGCCAAGCTTCAGAGTGTTGATGGTCAGCGAATCGCCACCGGAGAAAACTTCGACGACAAGGGCCAACTCAGCGGAAACGTTGTGCTTTTGGATGCCGCTGCAGCCGAAGCTCTGGCCGCTGCCGTTGGCATTGCCGGGGTAAACATCGAAGTGGTTTCGGTTGAGGCTAAGCCTTCGACTCGTCGTCCGGCAGCTCCATTCACCACCTCAACCTTGCAGCAGGAAGCATCACGCAAACTCCGCATGGGTGCGAAGCAAACCATGGACACCGCTCAAGGTCTTTACCAAGAGGGTTACATCACTTACATGCGTACTGACTCGCCAACCCTTTCCGGTCAGGCAATCAGCGCGGCTCGTTCGCAGGCGTCGAAGATGTTCGGAGCCGAATTCGTTGCCGATGCTCCACGTGTTTACACGGGTAAGTCGAAGAACGCTCAAGAGGCTCACGAAGCAATTCGCCCAGCGGGTGAGGTTTTCAAGACTCCTGCCGAACTTTCAACCGTTCTTCACGGACGTGCCTACGACCTCTATGAACTGATCTGGAAGCGCACAGTTGCTTCGCAGATGCAAGATGCCAAGGTTTCAACCACCACCGCGAAGATCAAAGTTGGTCCGCTAAACGATGGTCGCGCCGCAGAATTTACCGCCAGCGGAACCGTGGTTACCTTCCGCGGATTCTTAGCCGCCTATGAAGAAAGCCAGGATGAGTCTCGCAACCAAGACGACTCTGCTGAATCCAAGCTTCCAAACCTAACCGTTGGTCAGAAACTTTCATTGGTTGAGGTGAATGCCAAGGACCACCAGACCACGCCTCCACCACGCTATACCGAAGCATCACTGGTGAAGGCTTTGGAAGAGGACGGCATTGGCCGCCCGTCAACCTACGCCAGCATCATGTCGAACATCACCAACAAGGGTTACGTGACCAAGCGCGGTCAGGCACTGGTTCCTGAATGGATCGCCTTCACCGTCATCCGTTTCCTTGAAGAAAACTTCGGCAAGATGCTCGATTACAAGTTCACCGCGTCGATGGAAGAAGACCTCGACCAGATTGCCGATGGCAAGCTAAATGCCAAAGAGTGGTTGAAGCGCTTCTACTTTGGTGAAAACGATTTGGTCGGGCTGAAGGACACCGCTGAGAACATTCTCGACCAAGACCCTCGTGCCATCAACTCGTACCCGATCACCGAAGGAATCACGCTTCGAACCGGTCAATACGGCCCTTATCTAGAAATCTTCGAGGAGCCTGGTTCCGAAGGTGCCGACCCTGAAACCGGTCGTCGCATTGTGAACATTCCGGAGGACCTAACCCCAGACGAACTTACTCCGACCAAGGCTCAAGAGTTGGTTGATGCTCCGGTGGTTACCGACCGCGTTCTGGGCGTTGACCCAGAATCAGGTCTTGAAGTTCTTTTCAAAGACGGACGTTACGGACCATACGTGGTTTTGAATGACCCGGATGCTGCAAAGCCTAAGACCGCTTCGCTATTCAAATCGATGAGCCCGGCCACGATTGATTTGGAAACCTCTCTTCGTTTGCTTTCTTTACCTCGCGTTGTTGGAGTCGACCCTGAAACAGGGAACCAGATCACCGCTCAAAACGGAAAGTTTGGCGCTTACCTGAAAAAGGGCACCGATTCCCGTTCGCTGACCAGCGAAGAACAAATCTTCGACATCGATCTTGCCGCAGCCTTGGAGCTATACGCACAGCCGAAGTACGGTGGTCGTCGCACGGCTTCCACCCCACTTCGCGAGTTTGGTGAAGACCCAGCATCTGGTGGCGCCGTGGTTGCCAAGACCGGCCAGTTTGGTCCTTACGTTAGCGATGGTTTTGTGAACGCGACGGTTCCGAAAGATGACAACATCGAAGACATGTCTCCAGACCGAGCATTCGAATTGCTCATGGCTCGCCGTGAAAAGCTTGGCCTCGAGCCTGGTCAGGCGCCGGCTAAGGCAAGCGGCCGCGGAGCTCGCAAAACCATAAAGCGTGTGGTGAAGGCGAAGGGCAAGAAGTAGTGTTCATTTCGTTCGAAGGAATCGACGGGGTTGGTAAGTCAACCCAGATTCGTCTCGCCGAAGAGTACTTGCAAAGTCGTGGACAGAACGTGCTCACCACATTCGAACCTGGCGGCACCGAACTCGGTCAGGAGATTCGCAATTTACTGCTCCACCGAAAAGGCGATGTTGCTCACCGAGCCGAAGCGTTGCTTTACGCAGCCGACCGAGCCCACCACGTTGCTACCAAAGTAAGACCAGCATTGGCGGCCGGACAGGTTGTTATTACCGACCGCTTTCTCGACTCATCGGTTGCCTATCAGGGGGCCGGAAGAAAACTATCGGCTGAAGAAGTTCGTAACATCTCGGTTTGGGCTGTCGACGGCCTACTTCCAGATCTCACAATCTTGCTTGATCTCGAAGCGGCCAAAGCTGCCAAGCGTCGAGAAACCACCGGTCAGGAGGCCGACCGTCTGGAGCGCGAGAAGTTGGACTTTTTCGAAGCGGTTCGTGATGAATTCCTAAAACTCGCAAGCGCAGAACCACAGCGATTCTTGGTAGTTGATGCGGAAGCTAGTCCGGAAGAAATCTTCGAACAGATTGCCCCGAAGCTTGATGAGTTACTGGGT
>JBJOJC010000066.1:0-8488 GCA_046046825.1 Actinomycetota bacterium
CAGTAAATTCGATTTCTTAGCTCACGAAGATGACCGCTGAGGTTCATCCTGCGTTCAGGATTCCTCTTCGACATTACTTATCGGAAGACTGGTCTTCCTTTGCCTTATCCTTTTTGTCATCTGCGCGCTCGTCGCCCATTGTCTTCATTTCTTTGCGGAAAATGCGCATTGACTCACCAAGGCTCTTTGCAAGACCAGGAAGCTTTGGGCCTCCCCAAAGAAGAACTGCTAGAAGCAGAACGATCCAGATCACTGGGCTTTCAAATAATTTAGCCATTAGTTACTTCCTTTTAGTCAACTACGAGATTTTAGTCTTGCTACCAGCCTACGCTGTTTGTCGGCTCGCTTCTTGGTTCGCTTGTTCAAAAAAGCACCGCGCTGAGCCAAGGCCTCACCCATCGTTGGGATTTCATCGACACCAACAATGACCTTCACCGGGATGGTGCGGCCTTCGAAATTTGCTCGGTAGCGCTCGGTTCGTTCGAGTTGACGTTGAAGCTTCAAACCTTTGGTTCGTAAGCTCGCTACCGCGCCCAGTAAAACAAGCAGGCTCACTGCCAATGGAATCCATACGATTAGTGAACTCATTCTGCAGACGATTCTTCGCTGTGTGTAGTAAGCGCTGATTCCGCGAACTTCCGAACGACTTCTCTTGCTTCCTTAGGGCCAATGACCTTGGCGCTGGTGCCGAATCTAGTTACCAATGGACCAAGATCTGGCAGGTATCCCAGCTTGATTGTCGCTCTTATAAACTCGGTCGAACCTTTCTTTGGCTCTTCCACTTCTTTAGAGAGGGCTGCGAGTTTGTAGGCCTCTGGGCCCAACTCCAATTCAACTTCGGTGTCGCTAGTGCTTGGGTTGTAAATTGGAGCCGTTTCGTCGAGTTCGGTCGCGGCCTTCAGAGCGTCTTCGCCGCGTTCAACGTCTAATGCCGTTGCTGCAACCATATGGTCTAGTCGGAAAGTCCTAATCTCGTTGTTTTTACGGCAATAGCCTCGCAAATACCAGAGGCTCTCTTCAGAGACTAAGAGAAGTGGATCAATCTCACGCACCGACTCCTCTCCCCTGCTATTCACATAAACACAGGAAATTCTGCGGTTGGTGAGAATTGCTCGTTGAAGAACCTTGAGGTCGGCATCGACATCATTTAGTTGAAACGCAACCTCTGAAATGTTCTTTTGGTTGGTACTCAAAAGTTCGATGAGATCCTCGATGTCCTTCGAGTTAGCAAATTCGGGAATTGACGAAAGATAGGACAGTCCTGACAGAATCGCCGCCGCCTGAGGTCCAGTCAGCTGCGGAACACCTTGAGGCCCTTCATCTAGCGAAAGGCTTACCATGCCGTCATCAGGGTCATCGACTCGATCCAGGTCGATGAAGTATGGAAGCTGTTCCTCCGAATTTCGGGGCATGAATGATGTCTTATTCAACGTTGAGAGCATTGCTCGCATCATCTTGGGCTGCACATTGAAGTGTTGAGCCAAATCAATGATGTGAATCTCATCCTCGCGTTGGAGCAAGGCAACAACCGACATGAGTGTGTTGTACCGATGGTCTCCCGGCATTGAAAACTTGAGTTTAGGCATGGTTTACAATCACCTGCTTCAACGTGTCTTGAATTAGGCTCTTTAATTCGACTGGCTCGATGACCTTTACCGATGACCCGAACTCCAATAGCTCCTCTGCCAAAAGGTGCAGGTCAAGGTAATTGAGTGAAGTTACGCCGTCGATCTTGTCATGGGTTTCGAAGTGCATCGACGCAGTTGTGCCGGCAGTGACCTGAATCCGAGCGATATTTCCCTGGTAGTGCGAAAGCAACTCACCCTTAGCGGCTTCTATGCTCTCTTTTGCCGGACGCTCGAATGATTTCGACGTGCGCTCAACTTTGGAATGAATACGCTTCAACAGGTAGTTCCTTGGAGCGTTTCGCTGCTCATCCCAACCGAGTAACATCCAAAGGCCATGCGTGTGGCTCAATTGCCACGGCTGAACGGTTCTAACACTCTCACTCCCGTCTGCCTTGCGGTAGCGGAACGAAACCTCGTTCAATTCCTCGATGGAGCGCTTCAAAGTAGCGAAGCTGGGCTCAACAGTGTTTACTCTTGGCGCAATCCCAGTGATTAGGTTGCGATCACCGACCGCGGAAATTGCTCGAAGTCGGGTGATGCCAGAGGTGGCTTCCGGCGAAAGTGCCGCATGTTCCCAAACACTGGCAGCAAGCTCTAAAAGCTGAAGTTGCTTCGAAGTCAGCGTGGTTCCTTTTGGCCAAACGTAGACGTCGTCTGAGATTCGGTATCGGTAATCAGCATCACCTTCGCTACTTCCGGCTCCGTCCAGTTGCAGACCCATTCGACGAAGATCTTCTTTGTCACGATTGAACTTTCGCTCGAGAGATTGAAGGTTCCCGTCGATACCGCCAGCCGCTTCGACGTCGAATCGATAACCACGAATTGAGCTAAAGATTTCCTCTTTGGTCAGACCTACGCCGGTACGGATTAGCGCCAGTGTAAGGCTGTAAAGACGCTCAGACTGGTCGTCGGGCTCTATTGCCCCCGCAACCGAATCCCGAGCTGCCATTAGCTACTTAGCGATTCCTAGGACGTCGAATACGAACACAAGGGTTGCGTTGGGAGGCACGGATCCATTGCCCGTGGCTCCGTAAGCTAGGTCGGCAGGGATGATGGCAATCACTTGAGAACCAACTTTCACGCCTTCAAGGGCTTTAACAAATCCAGGGATTAGGTTCGACTCGCTAACCACGAAAGTTTCAGCCTGGCCTTTTTCCCATGAGGAATCGAAGACAGTTCCATCCCAAAGGTATCCAGAGTAGTGAACGATGACCGATTGGTCCTTCTTGACAAGGTCGCCTGAACCTTCAACCAGAACTGTCTTGCGGAACTCAGTAGGCTCAGCTGATTTAGGGATCGTTACCGCAGGCTTGCCGTTCACATCACGCACCACGGTTGGCATACCGTTCTCAGTCGGCTTCACAGAGCCAACAGCGTGAGGAAGGAAGACCTTCTTGATGTCGAATACCCAAATTTGTGATGCTGGCTCACCGGTTGACGAGGTGCCTGCTACTTCGCTTGGAACCAAAAGAGCCACACGTGAGCCTTCACGAACGCCGGCAAGAGCAGTACATAGATCTCCACTGGACGGGATCATTTGCTGAGGCGCGTCTTTCCCTGTGAAAGAGGTCTTGGTGATTTCCGATTTGTCAGCTCCGCTAAAAACAGCGTATTCCCAAGTTACGAATTGGTTGCCGGTGATCTTCGGACCTTCACCTTCAACAACAACGACAGTCTGCAATTTCGGTTTCGCCGAATCGATTGGAGTCTTGAACTTGACCGTCGGGACCTTCTTGAGGTCGGTCGATACTTCAATCTGCTTGACCTCGGCACCTGTCTTGAATTCACCACAAGTGGACTTCAAACCGTCATACATGTTTGGTGTACAGCCGCTAAGCGCGATAGCTGAGACAATGATTAGCGCCGAAGCGAGAATTTTTTTCAATTTAAGACTTTCGTTGTTGATGCTGATAATTTTAGTTGCTTTCAGGCAACTATCGGTCTTGCTCTAACTTTGATTCCGCTGAAGTTTTTGCGCTACGAACGGTTTTGCGAAGTTTCTTTTCACTTACCTTGCGGGTTTCGAGGTGTTCAGGATTCCAGATCGAAATATCTTCGTCGGAACCTGTGTTTTTTGCAGCTCTGGTTTTGAAGCTCGGAAGAACCGTGTTCGGTGCGATTCGACGTGCTGTCACCAAGAAACCAGTGTGGCCGATCATGCGGTGTTCAGGTCGAACAGCTAATCCTTCAAGGTGCCATCCACGAACCATGCTTTCCCAAGCCTGGGGTTCGGCGAAGTGCCCAGACGCACGCAGTGCTTCGAGGAAACGCGAGAGCTGGGTAACCGTTGCAACGTAGCCAAGAACGAGTCCGCCAGGAATCAGGGCCTCGGCAACCTCCTCAATGCATTCCCATGGCGCCAACATATCGAGGACAACACGATCGGCATCACCATTTGCGACGACCCTAGGCAAACGATCTTGAAGGTCACCGATGTGAATATTCCAGTTTTCAGGATCCCGTCCGGTGTGCGTGATTACGTTTGCTCTGGCAATTTCTGCAAATTCATCGCGGCGCTCGAAACTATCCAAGCGTCCGGTAGGGCCGATGGCTCTCAAAAGGTAAAGGGAGAGCGCACCAGAACCTACGCCTGCCTCTACAACCTTTGCGCCTGGGAAGATGTCGCCCTCAACGATAATCTGGGCCGAGTCCTTTGGATAGATGATCGCAGCTCCCCTAGGCATCGACATAACGAAGTCTGTAAGTAGTGGCCTGAGCGCTAGGTATTCAATACCAAATTGGTTAGCGATGACCGAACCCTCAGGCTTGCCAACTACGTCATCGTGACGAATGTCACCACGGTGCGTGCCAAACAAGCCACCTTCGATCAAGGTAATTGTGTAGATGCGTCCCTTAGGTCCTGATAGTTGAACCTTGTCGCCGTATTTGAAAGGGCCGGTTGATTGTTCACGATATTGCTGGGTCATTAAAACAACTTTCTTAGATCTTTAATACTTTTTCCTTCAAGCGTCTCCCAGAGGATTCTGCCTTCGCGCTTAGGAATCATCATGACGTTCGGTATTCCCACTGCAACAGTTCCCGCAGCCTCGGCGCTAAGAATTCCGGATATTGAATCCTCGAAAGCAACGCAATCTTTTGGCTCCACACCTAGCAGGGCGGCCGCCATCAAATAAGGTTCGGCATGAGGTTTGCCATGAACAACGTCGTCGCCAGCAACCACAACGTCAAAGGCGTCAAAGCCCATGGCCTCAATGACCTGAAGCGCCATCGATCGAAGTGACATTGTAACCAGTGCAGTCTTCACGCCCCTACGTCTTAGTTCTTGAAGAAGTTCCTTTGCCCCTGGCCGCCAGATGATCTCTTTCTCTAGACCGGCTCTTACTGAATCTGTCCAGTGTTGAATGACCTGTTCGTTTGTAAGAGGTAGGCCGGTTTTCTCGCGAAAGATCTGAGATGATTCGCCGAGACTCAAGCCGACAAGGCTCTTTCCGTCTTCCTCTGTCCACTTCGCATCATGTGCGGCGGCCAGATCGCGTTCAGACTTTAGCCAATGCGGCTCGGAATCGATGAGTGTGCCATCCATGTCCCATAGGACTGCTTTGGGGAGGCGGTTGAAGAGCATGAGTGAAGTTTACCTTTGGCACTGCCCTAGGATTTAAGGTTCTAGGTACTTTGGAGATTGATGAGTGAACAAAACCTCTTCGCCGGCAGAACACTCGTGGTCGCTTTCGAAGGTTGGAACGATGCTGGCGAAGCCGCCAGCAATGCTGCCCGCTTTCTTGTTGAAGCTGTTGGTGCCATTGCAATCTCTGAAGTTGATTCACAGAACTACTACGATTTTCAGTTTGCCAGACCCCAAGTTGCGCTCGATGATGAGGGCAAGCGAGTATTCAAATGGCCAAATGCCACGATCCTGAGACCAGCCATGCCTGAGCTCTTTGATCTGAGAGTGCTTTTGGGTGTTGAGCCATCTCGAAACTGGATTGAGTTCGCTGCTGAAATTGCTAACACCGTCGAAGAAGAAGAAATTGATTCCGTCATCTTTTTGGGCGCAATGCTTGCGGATGCACCACACACTAGGGCTATTCAAATTACTCCGACTAGTACCAATGATCTGGTCTGCGAATCGGTTCCCGCCGAAAAATCACTCTACGAAGGTCCGGTTGGAATTCTCAGTATTTTGAGCGCCGAATTTGAAAAACGCGGAATCCCCACAATGTCACTTTGGGCTGCAGTTCCGCACTACGTTCACAATGGACCTGTGCCGAAGGCGACTCTCGCACTCATAAATTCGCTTCAAGAAATTATCGGAATCCAGTTCGAGCACGGAGCCCTTCCAGATGAAGCATTCAAGTGGGAGCGAGCAGTCGACGAATTGGCGGAAGCCGATGAAGACTTAGCCGAGTATGTTTCGCAACTCGAAAAGACCCGCGATGAGATTGATGGCGCTACTGGAGACACGATTGCGGCAGAAGTTGAACAGTTCTTACGCGACGCCGACGAAGAGCGCTAAGCGCCGAAAACGCCAGCGCTGAGGGCAATCAGCAAAGCAGTACCAACTAGTACGCGCCACATTACAAAGGGTGCAAATGAACCCTTCGACAGGTACTGCAGGAAGTATTTGATCACCAGGTATCCACTGGCAAAGGCAACAAATGTAGCAACTCCAACCGCGACTAAGTCTTCGCTGTTTAGTGATTGGTAGGTTGTGACGAATTCGAGGATTCCACTCGCCAAAACCGCCGGTATTGCCAATAGAAAGCTATAGCGCGCCGCTGCGGCGCGAGAGTAACCGAGAAGGAGTCCAACTGTGATGGTCCCTCCGCTTCTGGAAACGCCAGGTATGACGGCAAGCATTTGACCTAGGCCGTAAAGAATCCCATGCTTCACCGTGAGTTCAGAAATCGGCTTAGTTTTTTTACCAACCATGTCGGCAAGCCCGAGGACCAAACCAAAAATGATGAGAGTGGAGCCGATTACCCAAAGTGAGCGCAGGTTTGTTTCAATTTGGTGTTTGAAAAGTAACCCAGCAATAACCACAGGTATGGAACCGATGATGATCATCCAACCCAATTTCGCGTCTTGAGTTGGAGTTGGTGAGAAGCCGGTCTTCCCCCAAGCCTTTACGATCCGGACGATGTCCTTCCAGAAAAAAATTAGGACTGCCGCTTCTGTTCCGAGTTGGATCGTTGCGATAAAAGCAGTCAGTTCAACACTCGACTGACTCTGACCAAGAAGTGCCTCAGCGATTTGAACGTGAGCCGAAGAAGAAATCGGAAGGAATTCGGTTACCCCTTGAATTAGTCCGAGGATGATCGCAGTGAAAAAACTCACTCGCCTTCGTCCTCAGCTAACTCGAATGGAAGTAGTTCCTCGTAAGAGTCCTGAAGGGCTTCTTCGTAGTCAAGAAAAGCTTCTTGAAGCAGTAAGTAGGCGCGCTCCACATTCGCATCATCACCATCTCGTCGCAGTGAAGCAACCGAATGGTGGTTCTCAAGTGCAGCGATGAAGTGCTGAAGGGCAACTCTAGAATCTTTAGCCATAACCCAAACCTAGTGCGATTGGAGTTCAAAGCGAAGAACCCAAAGATTTTCTTCGTGGTAAACTTTGAAGGTTAGTCCGGGTGGCGGAATGGCAGACGCGCTAGCTTGAGGTGCTAGTCCTCATTAGAGGGTAGGGGTTCAAGTCCCCTTTCGGACACTAACGGGTGGTTCATCTTTCGAGGTGAACCACCCAACTCATTTCTAAGGATTGAGATCAGATGCAAACTGTTGTGGGCCTTCTTCGTCATGGTCAAACCGATTGGAATGTAGGCATGCGCCTACAAGGAATCAGTGACATCCCGCTTAATGATTTTGGCCGAGAGCAAGCGCGAACAGCAGGCAGCGTGCTGATAGGCCAAGACTGGTCACGAATCGTCAGTTCCCCACTTTCTAGAGCCCTTGAAACTGCCAACATTGTGGCGGCGATGAAGAGCATCGAGCAGGTAGAGGTGTATCCAATACTGATCGAGCGTTCATTTGGCATTGCCGAAGGTATGACCTACGACGAATGGCGTCAGCAATATCCAGCTGGACAGCACGCGCAGGATTCGGAAACAATCGAAGATCTTGATGTCCGTGTGATGTCAATTCTTGACACATTTCTGTCAGAGTTTGAGGGCACTAAGGTGCTTACCGTGAGCCACGGTGCGCTAATCCGTCGAATAATTCACCTGGTTAGTGCTGGAGAGCTGCCACGAGATGGTGAACGATTTGGAAATGCATCGCTTACAACTATTGGGCACGACGGTGTTAGTTGGAAAATAATCAACTACAACCCGGCTCCGCTTAGCTAAACCGAAAAGTACTTAGCCTCTGGGTGGTGCAAGATCATGGCATCGGTAGATTGCTCAGGATGCAGCTGGAGTTCTTCGCTCAATGTCACGCCAATAGACTCTGGCTTTAGAAGTTCAACAAGTTTTACGCGGTCTTCAAGTTCAGGGCAAGCAGGGTATCCGAATGAGTAACGAGCACCTCGGTATTCGAGCTTGAAAAGCGAATCAACGTCGTTAGGGTCTTCCCCACTGAAACCAAGTTCGGATCGAACGCGCTGGTGCCAAAACTCTGCCATCGCTTCGGTTAGCTGAACCGAAAGACCGTGCAACTCGAGGTATTCGCGATATTTGTTTTCGGCATAAAGTTCGGCGGTTACCTCCGAAATCCGGTCACCCATGGTCACCAGTTGGAACGGAACGACGTCGATCTTTCCTGATTCCTTGGAAGCAACAAAGTCGCTCAGGCAAAGGTGGCGATCTCTACTTTGACGAGGGAACTTGAAACGCATTCGTTCGGTGAAGGCCTCTCCCCCGGAACCGCCGTCGGTTGCACCCTCAGAAGGGTGATGCAGAATGACTAGTT
>JBJOJC010000067.1:0-2741 GCA_046046825.1 Actinomycetota bacterium
GAGGTAACGATAACGCCCTTGCCAGCAGCGAGTCCATCGGCCTTCACCACGTAAGGGGCACCAAAGTCGTCAATTGCAAATTCAACCTGCTCGATGGTGGTGCACTCGTGAGCGCGTCCGGTCGGAACGCCAGCGGCAGCCATGATCTCCTTGGCGAAAGCCTTGGAGCCCTCTAACTGGGCGGCAACTTTGCTTGGGCCAAACACATCGATGCCGGCTTCGCGAAGTGGGTCGGCAACGCCTTCAATAAGGGGAGCCTCTGGTCCAACGATGACGAGTTCGAAGCCCTTGTTCTTCGCGTAGTCGGTAACCGCGACCGGGTCCATCATGTTTAGGCTTGGGTCGCAAGCAACGTCATTGGCAATTCCAGCGTTACCAGGAGCTACGACGATTTTGCTGACATCGGTGCCGGTACGAACCAAAGCTTTAACGATCGCGTGCTCGCGAGCACCCGAACCGAGAACAAGGATTTTCATACTCTCAAGTTTAAGTGAGTTGGTTAGGCTGGTGGCATGCCACTGAGGAGAATCAAGCCGATCGACGGAATTGCCGCCGTTCGTTTGGTTCTGGCCGACTCGTCGAAGAGAGTGGTTTCAGATCCCGAGTTCAAAACCGCTGTTCGTTACCTTCTGGAAGAGTTGAGCTTTCTTCGTCCTGGTCGCTCTGTAGAGGTTCGGGTCCCACCGCTGGGTGCCGTGCAGTGCGTTGACGGGTTGACCCATAGGCGCGGTACTCCGCCTAACACGGTTGAGTTGGGTCCGCTGGAATGGTTTGCGCTCGCGGTGGGTGAGGCAAGCTGGGATTCGCTGGTTTCTTCGGGGAAGATTTTGGCTTCAGGGACTCGTGCCGATATTTCCGATGCACTGCCAATCTGGCGTTGATGGTTCAATAGTTATATGGCTAAAGAAACCGTTTCCATCCGCAAAGCTCCGAAGTACTTGGCTTTCCTCTTGCTATTCGCAACCATCGGATTCATCGTCGCGGTAGTTATTTACCTAAACATCGATGAGTCGTCGAAGGGAACAGCCTCCATCTTCGGAATGCTGGTGACCTATCTTTCAGGTGCTGGAGCAGCGCTCGGTTTAATCCTGGCGCTGATTGTCGATGGTGTCTCTAGGTTACGAGCCAAGACTGTAGTGGCCGAGCGTAGCCGCTAAACTTATAGCAGGATTCCCCAAACTTTGAATCGAGGGTAGCTATGCTTCGTGGCGACGGCTTGTTGAATCACGATTTGCTACCCGATGAAGAGTTGCCAAAAGACCAGTGCGGCGTTTTCGGTGTTTGGGCTCCAGGCGAGGAAGTGGCCAAGCTAACCTTCTTCGGACTTTATTCTCTTCAGCACCGTGGCCAGGAGTCGGCTGGTATCGCCACCTCTGATGGCAAAAAGATTTTGGTCTACAAAGACATGGGTTTGGTTTCACAGGTCTTCTCGGAATCGGCTTTGGAGAGCCTGGTTGGTCACATCGCGGTTGGTCACAATCGTTACTCAACCACCGGCGCATCGTCGTGGCGCAATGCTCAGCCAACCCTAGGCCGCACATCTGCCGGAACAGTGGCGCTTGCCCACAACGGAAACCTCACCAACACCGCGGATCTGCTAGAACTCCTGAAGGAGCGCTACCCAAACCAGGAGAGTAACGAGATCACCGGAGGCAACACCACCGACACCGCAGTGCTTACCGCGCTGATGGCCGGCGACCTGGATCACACCCTGGAATCGACCGCGCTAGAGCTGTTGCCGAAGGTCAAGGGTGCTTTCTGTTTAGTGTTCATGGACGAAACCACTCTCTATGCCGCTCGCGACCCACAGGGCGTTCGTCCGTTGGTTTTGGGCCGATTGGAGCGCGGTTGGGTGGTTGCTTCGGAAACTGCTGCCCTCGACATCGTTGGTGCCTCGTTCGTTCGTGAAGTTGAACCGGGTGAGTTGATTGCCATCGACGAAAACGGTTTGCGTTCAACTCGTTTTGCCGACACCAAGCGGGCCGGCTGTGTTTTCGAATACGTTTACCTAGCTCGTCCAGACACCAGCATCAACGGTAAGAACGTTTACGACGCTCGCGTTGAAATGGGCCGACAGCTTGCTCGCGAATACGCGGTTGAAGCCGACCTAGTTATTCCAACTCCAGAGTCGGGCACCCCAGCCGCTATCGGTTACTCGCAGGAATCTGGCATTCCGTTTGGTCACGGCCTGGTCAAGAACGCCTACGTTGGTCGAACCTTTATTCAGCCTTCGCAAACCATTCGCCAGCGCGGTATTCGCTTGAAGCTAAACCCGTTGAAGGAAGTTATTCGTGGCAAGCGCATCATCGTTATTGATGACTCGATTGTTCGCGGTAATACTCAGCGAGCTTTGGTTCAGATGCTGCGTGAGGCGGGCGCTGCCGAGATCCACATTCGCATCTCCAGCCCGCCAATCACCTGGCCATGTTTTTACGGAATCGACTTTGCAACCCGTGCTGAACTAATTGCCACAGGTCTCGGTGTTGAAGAGGTGCGCCAGTCGATCGGAGCCGACAGCCTGGGTTACCTTTCCAAGGACGGCATGATTGCCTCAACCGGCCAGCAAGAGCGCGAACTTTGCACCGCGTGCTTCACCGGCACCTACCCGATTGAACTTCCAACCGCAGACCGGTTGGGTAAAAACCTGCTTGAACGCGACGAAGCGGCAGCTTGTGAACCTGGCCCAGACTCAGAGCTAAACGCTGTGGTCACCGACGCGGAAAAGAACTAATGACTGAAAA
>JBJOJC010000068.1:0-5843 GCA_046046825.1 Actinomycetota bacterium
ATGAGCGTGCTGGATCCGAAGATCAGGGTGTCGATTGGTGAGCCACGAAACACCTGAAGTGAGGTGGTGACTAGGAATACCCATACCCATGGATTGGTAATTCCCCAACGTTTAAAGAACGACACCATGCCTACAACCTAGCAGGCATGGTGTCGAGAGTTTTTCTCACTGCTGGCAGGTGCAGAGTTGCTCCGGGGCAAAGCCCTCCAAAGCTTCCTCAATGTGCTGGCCACAGCCAGCCCAAGTCACTTTGCCACAGGTGTTACAGGATGCAGGTGCACACATGGGTTTCTCCTTCTTTTTTACTTCGCACCCATTAGGCGAGCGAAGAATCCTGGTTTCTTCGGGTCATTTTGGTGACCCTGGCACTGCTCCGATTTTGGGATGCCGCGCATTACCTGGTTTACGTGCTGACCACATCCGGTCCAGCTTGCTTTGCCGCACTTGCGGCAGGTGACTTTCTGACACATGTTTAGTTTCTTTCTGTTGCGTCTGTTCCGGCTAGCCAGGTTAGGTAACCGCCGTCGAGGTTCATGGCTTCGATGCCGTGACCGCGAAGTATTTGAGTTGCCGTGTGACCGCGCTGGCCAACTTGGCAGTGAACCAGAACTCGCTTGCCTTCAAGTTCTTGAATGTGGTCGCGTAGGTTATCAACGCTGATGTTGATTGAATTCGGAGTCGTGCCGGCTTCGTTTTCGGAAGCGGTACGAACGTCAACCAGAACAGTGTTCGGCTTGGATGCTTCAGCTTCAAGTTCGTGCCATTGAAACGTTGGTGTGCGGCCGGTGAGCACGTTGTTGCCAACATAGCCGGCGTGGTTGATTGGGTCTTTGGCAGAGCCGTACTGCGGCGAGTAAGCCAGTTCTAGATCCATCAGGTCGTTTACGGTTAGTCCGCCGAAAATAGCCGTTGCGATTACGTCGATGCGCTTATCAACGCCGTCTTCGCCAACGGCCTGAGCGCCGAGAAGTTTGCCAGTAGTAGGTTCAAAGACCACCAGCATTGAGATTCGCTTTGCACCTGGGTAGTAGCCAGCATGGCTTCCAGGGTGAATGTGAATCACCTGGTGAGGAATACCCTTGGCGCGCGCCTTGGATGGGTTCAACCCGGTCGTTGCCAGTGCCATTCCAAATGCGCCAATGATTGCGGTGCTGATGCTGTTGGCAACCATCACGGGAAGCCCCGCGATGGCATCGGCGATTAGTCGACCATGACGGTTGGCTAGGTTAGCCAGAGGAACCAGAGCTTCCCCGTCGGTGAAGTAGTCATGTTTCTCAACGGCATCGCCGGCGGCAAAAATGTATTCGTCGCTGGTTCGCTGTTGTTCATCGACCCAAAGCCCGCCGGTGCTTCCAAACTTGAGGCCAGCCTCACGAGCTAGGTGATTGTCGGGCTCTACGCCAGCAGCTGAAATAACCAGATCGCTGGCGATGAGTTCATCGTTCACGGCGACCGAACTTTCGGTAATCTCAACAACATCGCTGTTTAGGTGAAGTCGAATCCCGTTCGTTTCGAGGTGCGTCTGCATGACCTCGACGATTTCAGGTTCAACCTGTGAGAGCAACTGGCGGTTTTTCTGCACCAGATGAACTTGGAATCCAGCGTGAATCAGATTCTCTGCCGTTTCAATTCCGATGAATCCACCACCGATGATCACCGCAGTCTTAGAGTGGCTCCTTTGAGCAGCAGCCTTCAACGCATCGGCGTCTTCAACGTCACGCAACGTAAGTGCGCGGTCAATTCCAGGAACATTGGGTTTGCGGGGCTTGGCTCCGGTTGCCAGCACCAGGAAGTCGTAGGAGTCGTTGAAGGTCTCTCCGCTTTGGAGATTTTGAACGGTCACAAGCTTGGCTTCCTTGTTGATGGCCACGACTTTGTGATTGGTTCTCACGTCTAGGCGAAATCGCGCGTGCAACGATTGTGGGGTTTGAAGCAGAAGTGACTGGCGATCCGAGATGGTGTCGCTCAGGAAGTACGGCAAACCACAGTTGGCATAAGAAACGTTTTCTCCCATTTCGTAAACCGTGATTTCGGCGTCTTCTTGCAAACGTCGAAGTCGGGTTGCTGCCGACATACCAGCGGCTACTCCGCCAATGATGATTGTCTTCATGGTTACGCCAGTGACATGAAAGCTTTTTCAAGCTTTTCTCGGTTGGCGGTGCCTTCTGGGTCAGTGCCGCAGTGAGCCATGCCGGTAGCAATGATGCTGAATCCAGCCCTGGTGAGAGCAGTGGAGGCGGCACTCAACTGCGTGAGTAGATCGGTACAGTCTCGTCCCTCATCGATCATCTTCACGATGCCCATAATCTGGCCTTGAGCGCGCATAAGTCGATCGCGGGCTGCCTTAAGTTCGCTTGCTTCGAGTTGCATCTTCTCTCCTTATTAGATACCCTAGGGGGTATACGAAAGGAAGTCAAATGATCAAGCTTCTCAAGAGTGTCGCGGCACTAATAACCGCAATGGGTCTCGTTTTCGGACTAACTGCATGTGCTCCAGAGTCAACCGACATGTCAAAGGTCACCGCAGTGATTGACGTGCGAACCCCAGCAGAATTCGCAGAGGGCCATCTCGAAGGCGCACTAAACATCGACGTGCAGGGAATGGACTTCGCAACCGAAGTTCAGAAATTGGATGTTGCCGGAACCTACGTTGTCTACTGTCGCAGTGGAAACCGCTCGACCGTAGCCATCGAACAGATGACTGGAATGGGCTTTACCAACCTAACCAATGGCGGTTCGGTTGCTAACGCTTCGGCGATCACCGGTTTGGCAGTAGTTCAGTAATTACAAATTTTGTAGTGCCGAGTTGAGGACGATTCCAACGCCTTCTCTCGGCATTACTTCTACTCGGCCGTTAACGGAGTTGCGACGGAACAGAAGGTTGGCGACCCCGGATAGCTCTGAAGCTTTTGCGGTGCGCTCGGCTCCTCCGTCGATGATGGTTACCTTTGTTCCTGCGGTTACGTAGAGACCGGCCTCAACCACCGAGTCATCGCCAATAGAAATGCCAACGCCAGCGTTTGCACCGAGAAGCGCTCGCGCTCCGATCGAAACCTTGTGCTTGCCTCCGCCGGACAGGGTGCCCATGATGGATGCACCTCCGCCGATGTCTGAGCCGTCGCCAACCACAACGCCTTGGGAGATGCGGCCCTCAACCATTGCGGTTCCAAGAGTTCCCGCATTGAAGTTCACAAAACCCTCGTGCATGATCGTGGTTCCAGGCGCTAGATAGGCACCGAGACGAACTCGGCTGGCATCGGCGATACGAACCTTCTTCGGCGTGACGTAGTCAACCAGTCTTGGGAATTTGTCGATGGAGTGAATGGTTATGCCAGCACGTTGTAGGTGAGGGCGAATGTTGTCTAGTTCCTCAAGCGAAACCGGGCCGGCGCTGGTGAATGCCACAATCGGGAGCGCTCCGATAAGGCCGTCGAGGTTGATTGAGTTTGGCTTGACCAAAAGGTGGCTTAGTAGGTGAAGGCGCAGGTAGGCATCGGCGGTTGAAGTTACCGGAAGCTCGAGATCGATCTCGGTGCGAACTACCTGAGTGGTGACCTTGCGACGCGCGTCTTCCTGGGCAAGTGCGTCGAGTTCTTTTGGCACAACCCACAGGGCGTCGGTCTTCGGAGCTTCGCCAAGCTGCGGGTTCGGATACCAGGTGTCGAGCATGGTTCCGTCGTCGGCAATCGTAGCTAGGCCGTGGCCCCAAGCCTTTCCAGGCACAAAAGTCGTTTCAGTCACCTGTCTAGGTTACAAGGTAGGCTCGATTTCATGCCTGTTACACCGCTGGATGCCACTGTAGACGTGGTCACGCTTACCGAAGACATCTGCAACATATCGTCGGTTTCGGGCGATGAGGGCGCTCTGGCCGATGCCATCGAGCAGGTTCTGCGGTCCCAGGCTCACCTAGACGTGGTTCGTGACGGTGATGCTTTAGTGGCTCGAACCAACCTAGGACGAGCTTCGCGTGTGGTTATTGCCGGCCACATTGACGTTGTGCCAATCGCCGATAATCTGCCGGTTCGTCGCGTTGACATTGCGGGGGAGCCGTCGCTTTGGGGTCGAGGAACTGTCGACATGAAGGGCGGAGTTGCTGTTCAGTTGAAACTTGCCTGCGAGCTGACCGATCCGAACGTCGACCTTACTTGGGTTTTCTACGACCACGAAGAAGTTGATGCCTCCCTCAATGGTTTGGGTCGTCTGTCTAGAAACCAACCGGAACTCATTCAGGGAGACTTCGCTGTTCTTTGTGAACCGACCGCTGCTGTTATCGAGGGTGGGTGCAATGGAACCATGCGCGTTGCCGTTTCCGCTCGCGGTGTGAAGGCTCACTCGGCTCGTCCTTGGATGGGAAAGAATGCCATTCACGGCTTGGCTGAGGTTTTAGAACGTTTATCGACCAATGAGCCAGAGTCTGTCTCGGTTGAAGGTCTCGACTACCGCGAGAGTTTGAACGCGGTTATGGTTTCCGGGGGGATTGCCACCAACGTAATTCCCGACCTAGCCACCCTGACCGTGAACTATCGATTTGCTCCGAGCAAATCTTTGGCCGATGCCGAAGCATATTTGCGTTCGTTCTTTGACGGCTTTGAGGTTTCGGTGACCGATGCTTCGGCCGGCGCCCGTCCCGGTTTAGATCGTCCTGCAGCCAAAGCATTCGTCGATGCCATTGGTGTAGCCGCCCGACCAAAGTATGGCTGGACCGATGTTGCCCGCTTCAGTGCTCTTGGGATTCCTGCCGTCAACTACGGCCCCGGCGACCCAAATAAGGCTCACGCCGACGACGAGAGTGTTCCGGTTTCCCAAATCGAGAGTTGTTACCAGGGCCTAAAGTCCTGGCTCGTTAATTGAACTGTTACCTCGCTCGGTAAATCACAGACTTTTGGTCTGGGATAATAGAAATAAGGCAAAGATGCCAGCAATACCAAGGAGCAATGCATCAAATGGCAGTTCAAAAACCGCGTGGAAACGACGGACCGGTAAAGGTCGAACGTGACAGCAGGGGAAACATCATTTTTCATCTACCACTTGAAGGCGGAGGCCGTTTCGTAGCCGCCGTTAGCGAGCAGGAAGCTCAGGACATCATTTCTGAGTTCCAAGCAGTAATCAAGAAGTAAAGCTGTAAGAAAAAGACCCGATCTTTCGATCGGGTCTTTTTTACTTTTAACTAGTTTCGCTTGCTGGCCATTAGCAGGCCATCGCCAACCGCTGATATGGCCGTAACAAAGTTTTCGTTTTGAGTGAAGAAGCGCAGGGCGTCTCGGTAGGAAACGGTAGCCTCATCTCGCATAGCTGGATCTGGCACACGATCACGCCACAGGGCGTGGGCAATAACCACTACTCCGCCTGGGCGAAGCAGACGCACGGCTTCGTGCAGTTGCTGCTCCAGGGTTTCCTTGTCGGCATCTAGGAAAACTAGGTCATAGGCGGCGTCGGCCATGTTCGACATAACTTCGATGGCTCTACCCGAGATAACGCGAGTGCGGTTTGAAGCAATGTTGGCATCTTGGAATGCCTGCTTGGCTGCTGTCTGGAATTCCGGCTCGGTGTCGATGGTGGCGAGAACTGACGTTTCTGAAGAGCTGAGTAGCCAGAGGCCACTCACCCCAGCGCCGGTGCCCGATTCAACGATTGCCTTGGCACCAAGCGAACTCGCGATGAATGCCAGCTGTGCTCCGGTGGCTGGGGTAACACATTCGATACCGAATTCATCGGCACGTGCACGTGCTTTCAGAGTTGCAACGGGTTCTTCGCTGAATTCCTCAACGAACTTCCAGCTGCTTATTTTGTCGACCATTAGTGCTCCTCGAGTTCAAGGATAGAGCCTCGAGTTGTTCAAATGCG
>JBJOJC010000069.1:0-3526 GCA_046046825.1 Actinomycetota bacterium
CGCCTGTGGTTGAAGACGACGCAGCTTCGGCTGAGTAAAGTTTCAAATGGCTGAGATCTTTTTTCCATTAGATCGCGCCGAACTTGAGTTCACCGCTTCGGGAGGCAGCACGGTTCGCCGTACTGTTCTCCCAAGCGGTGTTCGCATTCTCTCGGAACAAATGCCCGGCGCTCAGAGCGTTTCGATTTCATTCTCGGTGCCGGTAGGTTCCAGAGATGAAACCGGCGGACACTTTGGTTCTACCCACTTTCTTGAACATCTTTTGTTCAAGGGCACCAAGAAGCGAACCGCTCTTGAGATTGCCATAGCCTTCGACTCAGTTGGTGGCTCCTCAAATGCTGCTACCGGCAAGGAATACACGTCTTACTACGCTCGTGTACAAGACCAAGCACTGCCGTTGGCGATTGATGTCATCGCCGACATGCTCACCTCTTCGCTAATCGACCCTGATGAGTTCGAAAACGAGCGCACCGTCATCTTGGAAGAGCTGGCGATGAACGACGACGATCCAGAAGACGTGGCTCACGAGGCCTTTTCGGCGGCGCTTCATGGAGATCACCCACTCGGACGCCCAATTGGCGGAACCATTCAGACCATTACCGATGTCACACGCGACGCCGTGTGGGAACACTACAAGGCAAACTACCGTGCTCAGGACTTAGTTATCGCTGCAGCTGGCGGGGTAAACCATGACGAGTTGGTTCGCCTAGTTTCTGAAGCTCTCAGCGAGGCTGGCTGGGACCTTTCGGTTGCAAATACCCCTCGCGCTCGTCGCGACCTAGGGGAAGCCCGAATCGCACAGGCGAAAACCCTTGAGGTAATCAAGCGACCTCTGGCACAGACCAACATTCTCATCGGCAGCCAAGGCCTGGTTGCCGAGGATGACCGCCGTTACGACATGGCCGTTCTCAACACCGTTCTCGGAGGAGGAATGAGCTCGCGTTTGTTCCAGGAGATTCGCGAAAAGCGTGGTTTGGCTTACTCGGTTTACTCGTTCAATCAGGCTTACTCCGACGGAGCAATCTTTGGCCTCTATGCCGGTTGTTCGCCAGCTAAGGCAACTGAAGTTACTGCGCTGATGCTTGACGAGTTGGAAAAACTTGCCAATGACGGAATCACCAATGACGAGCTGGTTTTGGCTCGTGGTAATGTTTCCGGCTCCTTAGCGCTCAAATTCGAAAGCTCGATGGCCAGAATGAACCGCCTGTTCTCGTCTGAAATCTTCAACGGCAAGTTCTACGACCTCGACGAAACCTTGATTCGCTACTCCAAGGTGACTTCCGAGAATGTTCAAAAGGTTGCGCAGAATTTACTGAAGCGTAAGCGTGCCGTTGTTGCAGTTGGCGATGTTGACGAGTCGGCTTTCAGCCGTTTCGTTTAAGGTTGAAACATGACCATCAAAGTTGCAGTTGTTGGCGCCACCGGGCGCATGGGTAAGCTTGCGCTCGATCTCATTGATTCGGCACAAGACCTCTCTCTTCACGCGAGCCTTAACTCTCGCTCGAGCCTCGGCGAACTAATAGGTGCCGACGTGGTCTTTGATGTCACGAAACTTGAAGTTAGTCAACAGGTGGTTGGTTATTGCGTTGAGAACGGACTCCCGGTTGTTGTTGGCACTTCCGGCTGGTCGGCAGCCAAACTATCACAGTTAGATTCCGCTGTAACCAGGGCGAACTCGACTGCGGTTATTGTTCCGAACTTTTCGATTGGTTCAATGCTGGCGACTCGCTTTGCCGCAGAGGCAGCCAAGTACTTTTCAACGATCGAGATTGTCGAAGCTCACCACGCGCACAAGGTTGATTCGCCATCTGGCACTGCTATTCGCACCGCAGAACTAATTGCAGCCGCCAGGGGAGAGCTTCCACTGGTCACCGGCGTTGGACAAACCGCTCGAGGCGAAATTGTCGCCGGCATCCCGATTCACAGCCTTCGCCTTAGTGGCGTAAGCGCCAAGCAAGAGGTAATTCTTGGTGGCGATTCAGAAGTTCTAACGATTGCTCACGAGGTGTCGTCGGTGGTTTCCTACTCGGCTGGGATCTTGGCTGCCATCCGTTTCGCGGCAACCAACAAGGGCTTGTTTGTGGGCCTAGACGCGGTTGTTCAGTAATTGAAGTCTCCAAAGCTCGGTGCAGGCATTTCAATTGCTCTGCTCTCGGTTTACCTATTTCTTCTTGCCAACTGGGCGGTTGGAATGATCGCCGTTGGTTCGTTACTTGGTGTCATCATGGGAAGCCTGGTCTTGGCTTTTCCGATTCTGGGTGCTTATGCCATCTACCGAGAATTGCGGTTTGGCCTTCGAATCGAGAAAATGGGCAGAGAACTCGAGGCCAACAATGAGTGGCCGGTTTTTCAGCTGGTGCTTCGCCCGAGCGGACGACCGACTCGAGAATCAGCGGATGATAATTTCAGGGTGATCGCAGAAAAGGCTAAAACCAACTCTTCAGATTGGAAGGCTCAGTTCGCACTTTCTCTCGCCTACGATGCTTGCGGAGATCGTCCGAGAGCTAGAAAAGCCATGGCCGAAGCCATGGCTCTCTATCAGCAGTAATTAATTACGCGCGAATAACTCCGGCACGCGCAAGGCCGAGCCAGATTTGGCAACCCAGGCAGTAGTTGAATGCGGCATTCAGGAATGAAGCGAAGAACGTTGCGCTAACGGCAATGATAAGACCTAGCTGGTAAGCCTCACCCAGGAATCCAAAGGCCAAAGCAATTCCGGCGCAAATTAGACCGATCAACTGTGCAAACTGCGGCGGGCGTGAATCTTCCAGTTCCTTTGGCTCTTGCAGAAGTGGGCGAATCAGACGCTTGTAAAGGTAACCGTAAGGGTGCTTGGAGTTACCGAAGATCGCTCCAATGGCAAACAGTGCCGTGATGACCGAGAGCAATGAAACCGCAAGTGGGTAGGTCTTTAGATCCCAGGCAAGGTAAACATCGGTTAGCAGTAGAACACTGGTGATGATGGCGCCGAAACGCGGACCTCGAGGGTCAATTTCTTTTTTGCTCATTAGATTACGAAGTGTCCAATCTCTTCTTCAATGGTTGATGGTTTAGGTGCTCCACCAATTCGCGACTTAACGATTCCTTTTGAATCGAGCACGAGAGTGGTGGGGGTCTGCAGAATGCCGAACTTGTCGGCTAGGTCTAGTCGATGTGTTAGATCAACTTCGATGTGTAAAACACCGTGGGAAGTTTTCTCCAACTGCTCGAAAAGTTTTGAGGTTTGTTTGCAGGTCGAGCAAGTTTCACTGGAGAACTGCAAAAACGTGGTGTGCTCGCCAAACTTAGTTACCGGGAGACCGTTCTTGGTGGCCCCGATTTCCTTGAGGTCGATCTGCACGCCGCCCTTGATTCGCTTGGCACGACCGGTGGTCGATTTCCAGATCAAACCCACAAGGGTAGCCAAAACCAGCAGGGCAACAACGGCCACTAGTTTCGAATCGATCGGCATACCTTCAAGGTTAGGTGCCGTAGCCCGCCACACCGCGGTTATTGCGATTTCTTACGTTTGCTTACGAGTATTCTT
>JBJOJC010000070.1:0-5502 GCA_046046825.1 Actinomycetota bacterium
CTACACATGGCAGAGCGATTACGTAGGTCACTGTTTCTCCTTTGGGCTTTTCTAAATTTTAACGGTGACCCGACGCACTTTTACGCCAGACACCAGGACGAATTCTCGGGAACATGATTACGACCGCGCATCCTATTACCGATCCATAGGCCCACCAGTTGCCAACGAAGTTATCGAGAATAGCTACCGAGCCACCGCTTTGCCGCTGCGATAGCCAAAAGAGAGTGCCCCATAGGCTCAGGGTCATCAGATAGAGAGCTCCCCTTGAGTTTCGAAGCAGGCGAAGCGCGAGAGCGAGAGACCAAACAATGGTCAGCGAAATCCAAAGACCAATTGGCCAGTGCTCAGGATTTGATGCACGAATCGAATGAATCATGGTTCCTGCAATAGCGGCTAAGACACCGAGTGGCAGTGACCAAATAGCAATAAGTGCTGGCTTCACCCAACGAAGCGGGCGAATCGACGATTTCCGAAGACGTTCCTGCTGGTCGTATCGAACATCTTTACCAGGAGCAATTGAATATGTTTCAGGTCCAACTGCTACCTGGCTCGCGTGAGCCGACAGCGCTTCTTTTTTAACCAGTGCAGTCTTGGTGCTGCCAATTGAAACATCGGCGCGCTCTCCGCGCTCGGCAATGACCCAAAATTCCGGAGCCCTACGTTTGTTCTCTTTGGCAACACGTCGAAGCGCCATTGCAGTGCCTTCGTGAGCCATTCGGTGATCTGGATGCCCAAATCCGCCCTTGCGGTTATAGGTAACCACTGCGTCTGGTTTGAAATCGTTGATAACCGAGTAAATGTCGTCTGCTATTACAGCTACGTGCACTGCGGCCAACGAAAGTTCGTCGACTCGCTTTAGCTTTGCAGGCTTACCAAACGGACTGATGCGGAAACCCGAATCCTGGTAGGCGCGGGTTCCGGCGAAGCGGTGCTGTTTGACGCCGAGAGCTTGGAGAGCGTTCTTGAGTTCACCGGTTCGGAATGCCCCCATCGAAGGCAAGTTACCCTCCAACGATTTCAGTTCTTCAAGTTTCATCCGACCGCGTTCACCGCGGGTAAGAGTGAGGACCAGCACTTCGGTCTTCGATGCGATTGCATCGGCGATGACGTGGCCGGTAAACAAGCTCTCATCATCCGGGTGCGCGTGCACAACCAGAAGTCGCTTTGGGTTGAAGGTTGCCTTTGCCATAGATACAACCTTACTTACTTCAATTCCAACTCGGGTTATGTTCGATATTGCGCA
The DNA here is from genome assembly GCA_046046825.1 of Actinomycetota bacterium. Lineage (GTDB taxonomy): Bacteria > Actinomycetota > Actinomycetes > Actinomycetales > Microbacteriaceae > Rhodoluna. Next base: position 1,244 of record JBJOJC010000070.1, read on the forward strand.
TAAATATTTGATAAAGAATGCGAAGTTATTGACTTTGGTCTGGTAAAAAAGGCTTAACCGTTTTTCATTAGGCAGGGGGGCCAAATGTTCGGAACACCATTTTGCGCGCACGAATTTACCGGCGAGCAACTAGATAACTTCGACAAAGTAACCTGTCCGTGCGGCAATCAATTTGAATCGAATAATCTTCGCGAATTCAATCGCCTACGATTTTTGATCGCGGACAGCACCAAGCAACTAAACAAAACCGTGCAAGCCATGGCTAGCTTCAACTCTTACGCACGAGAAGCCCGCGCGACCGCGGAAGCGGCTGCCGTTGTGGCACCCGTCGTGCCCAAGATAGAGAAGCCAAAGAAAATCAAGCCAAAGCGCGAACGACCAAAGCTTTCGGTGACCCAGTGGCTCATTGTGACGGCTGGATTCATGGTGCTGGTCGCTGCCTCGGTATTCGTTTCTCAAAACTTAGAGAAGTGGAATGTCTATGGCTGGTCAACGCTCGAACTTTCTCTAGGTCTTCTAGCTGGATTTGGTGCATTCAAACTCAAGCGGTTCTCAATCTTGCTGAGCAACTTCTTGGCCGTATTTTCCAGCGCAATGCTGCTAACGCTAATCATGTCGTTCAGCACCACTTTCGGCTGGGGTTTCACAGATTGGAACCAAGAGCCAGCCTGGTTCTGGGCTTTGAACCTTGGAACCGTTGCATTGGTATCTCTAGGTCTTGGTCTGTGGTCCAGAAACTTCGGTTGGCGAGCCATCGCCCCCCTATCGCTAAGTGCATCGGCAATTGTTTTAGTTATCAATTCCGCTGGGGCCTTTGAGGATCGCTGGCGCATCGCTGTGCTGAGTATCGCCCTTTTCGCCGTGCTCATCTTTGTGAGACTCTCCCGAAACGCAAAATGGATAATCGAAGACAATAAGGACAAGGCCTATCTCAAAGATCTGCAGGAGCGCGAAGACAATTCGCTCAAGCGTTTTGGAGTCGCCATTTCGATACTGCTCGCATCGTTTTCAGTTATCGACGTTCTGCAGCAATTTGCATTGGAAGCAACCAAACCTCTCGACGGAATTGCAACCTTAACCGCAGCCGTGGTTTGGCTGGTCGGAGCCAGAATAAATCGAAGTTGGGTTAGCGCTGTGGTTGATAAGGATGCAACCATCCTGATGCTTCGCGACACTGCTTCGGCAATCGGCTTGACTTATCTAGGTCTCGGTGTGCTTTCGGCAATCTACCCAGCGCAATTTACGGTAGGCCTAGCAGTGGCGATTGCGCTGTTGCTTTTGGTCTTCATCCTGGAACGATTTGCCAACGTGCTGCTTCTTCCTACTTTGGCCGTAACCATCGGTGCTTGGGTTACCGCAACATTTGGGGCAATTTGGTACCTGTTTCCGGGCGAATTCGACAAACTTGAACCGCTCGGTTACTACATGTTGGCGCTTGGCTTAGTTTTTGCAGCTCGTGAATACTTGTCATTCAATCCGCGTCGAGTTGTACCGATTTATGTCTTGGGGCTAGCCGGAACGGTTGTTGCGTTCTCGAACTTCAGAACCGATATCGACCCAAGCTCGGTTGGCTTTGCCCTTGCGTTCGCACTTTCCCTAATCGTCGTAAACGTTTATCCATTGCTAGTGACCTTCCTTCAAGAGCGGGCTAAAGCCGAACCTTTCCCAAACTCCAAGTGGATACCAGTTGCCCAGTCGGTTATCGTATCGCTAGTCGCTTTTCCAGCTTTCGCCCAAGCTGATACCAAGATTTATCTTTTGAGTGTTGGCTCAGGCTACTTGGCGCTCGCTCTTGCCTCAATGATCGTGTTCAAGGGCAAGGAACTTGCAAATCGATTCAGCGAGCAAGCCTATCTAGCAATCGGATTCTCAGTAATTCTCGCGATGTTCTTTACAGGCTTTGACGCGCTAAAGATTCAAAGCGCATTTTTACTTCTAGATGGCTTTTTGATTTTGGGATATTCACTACTCGCTAAGAACATCCGCTGGGCTTACGTTGGATACGGGCTGACTTCATTGAGCATCGTGGTCACGAGTTACGCTTGGGGCACAAAAACCGACTCGGCAATCTTCGCTTGCATTGCAATCGTGCTTGGAGCCTTGGTAAACCTCGGACTTCTCTGGGCCAACCTACAATTCGGCGAAAACGGCAACAGAACCTCATGGATTACGAGAGCCACCACCGCTCTTTCGCTTGCGCTAGTCATCACGACGGCCGAACGATTTGTTCCACTGCAGTCAAGTGAATATTGGATATTGACCATCGTTCCTCTGGCAATTGTCCTCGCGATTGAACTACGGAAGGCAAATAGCTTCGCATTCATTTATGCCGGTGCAGCACTTTTAGCGACCTCACCGGTTTACGTTGGGCAATCAGAACTCGACCTGAGCCTCCGGCTTGCACTGGTTCTAGGTTCTCTTAGTTTCGTATTGATTCGTCGAAGTAGAGCAGACCAGCAGCCGGGTTGGATTGTTGGAGCGCAAATTTCGGCTGCAGCGCTGGCCTACTTCATTAGTCGAATTGAAATGCTTCAATTCGAGATCAGTTGGACCGGGCCCGAGGTGCTCAGCATCACCACGGCAATTCTTTTGGCTGTTGCAGCCTGGTTGAGCCGGAGTGAACTGGTGTCACTCGGCCGCTTCCTCAGACTAGACCTGCCGGTTCTCGTGGCAACGGTTCCAAGCATCTTTTTCGCACTTGTGCCAAATTCGGTCGAAAACGCTCAAGAAAATGCCACTCGCCTACTGCTGGCCTCGGGCATCATTTGGGCACACAACGTGTGGAGAAGTACACAAAGAAAACAAGTTCCTTGGCTGGTTGCTTCCTACATCAGCGGCTTGGTTTTGGCTCTAGCCTCCGGATGGGAACTATATTTTTCAACCGAACTCGATTGGACCGGACCGGAGGTGTACACGCTTCTGATTGCCGCGGTGTTCGCTGCAAATGCTTTGTTCAACCGAAGACTTCTGGCAGGTGCAGCAGCCCACCTTGTGCTCGACCTGCCGGTCCTGGTGGCAACCGTTCCAAGCATCATCTATGCGCTGCCAAACCTGAGCGACGAAGAAAACATTCTTCGATTGCTCATAGCTTCAGCGATTGTTTGGGCACACAACCTGATTCGAACCAAACAACGTGAACAGTCAGCTTGGCTGGCAGCTTCATACGTGAGCGGGTTGGCTCTGGCGTTTGCTGTGGGACGCGAGTTTTACCAGGTCACAAAGTTTGACTGGGATGGACCTGAGGTTTACTCGCTCATCATTGCTGCCACACTCGCGGTTAACGCATGGCTGGGCCGCTCGCTCACTGGAAGGCTTAAGTCATTACTGACTTTAGACCTGCCGGTACTAATTGCTACCTTGCCAAGCTTGGTTTTTGCTCTGCTTCCAAACACCGCAACACCCAGCGAAAACGCCAACCGACTGCTTCTCGCAACCGGCCTAATTTGGGTTCACAATGTCTGGCGCACTCACCAACGTAAACAGCAAGGCTGGCTCATTGCTCAAGGCATCACCGGTTTGATTTTTGCTGTTGCTCTGGTACAAGACGTTTATGTAAATGCCAAACTTCTTTGGGATGGCCCAGAGCTTTATTCCTTCGCTGTGCTTGCAACGGTCGTGGTTGGCCTGAGGCTCGCATCAGAACAGAAGTTGCTTGAAGGTACGCTGTATCGATTTGGTTTGCCAATCGCGGTAGCTATAACTCCGAGCGTTTTCTACTCCTGGACTAGCGTTACCAAGCAATTTGGCGAATTGGATGCCACCGAGATCAGCAGAACACTCTTCGTTTTGGCAATTTCCATCGCCGCAATGCTTATTGGCATCTTGAAGGGCAACCGTGGTCTAAACCTCGTGGGCACCGTTGAGCTTTGGCTCATCGGCGTGCCCGGCCTCTGGTTTAGAACCTCGTCGATTGATAACGGTTCGGCAGACCTAGAACTTCGCGGGCTAATAATCGCCGCAGTCATCTACTGGGCAATGTCGCTGCTTCGAAAGTACACCGACCTGGAGCTCAAGAGCATCGTTTTCATAGGCATTCCAGTCACGATTGCCTTAGCTCCCGCGATCTTCCACACCCTTTCGACGCTCGGGGGCACGGAAATTCGCAACCTCGACTGGTGGCGGTTCTCAATCGTGCTCACTGTTTCGTTGATCTTGCTAGTAGTTGGTTCTCTTCGCGAAATTGGTGGAACGTTCTTCCCAGGCCTAATCGGCGTGATTGTGACGGTTCTCCCCTACGGCTTCCACCCACTGACCAACAA
>JBJOJC010000071.1:0-7957 GCA_046046825.1 Actinomycetota bacterium
TGTCTACGCCGCCGCTCATTGCAGCCAAAACCTTCATAGGTTGATTTTACCCTTTGGGTTAGGCGGTTAGGCCGGCTTTTAGAGCGGCTTTGTGGACTTCAGGGAGTACTCTGAGGAATTCGTCGATGTCATCTTTGGTGGTGTCGCGGCCGATTGAAATTCGTAAGGTTCCGGTTGCTTCTTCTTCGCTTCTGCCCATGGCAATGAGCACGTGAGAGGCTCTGGCAACGCCGGCCGTGCAGGCAGAGCCGGTAGACACGGCGATGTTGTGCTGGTCGAAAAGGTAGAGCATGGAATCACCCGAGCAGCCTGGGAAGGTGAAGTGGGCTAGGTCTGGTACTCCCGGCGCTGAGCCTCTAGAGAATCTGGCACTCGGTACTGCTCTTGTCACACCGCTGGTGAGTTGGTTTAGTAGATCGTGTCTGGCCCAGCCGTCGGTCGAGAGCTTGTTTTGGCTCATTCGCGCCGCGGATGCAAAAGCTCTTGCTCCGGCCGCATTCATGGTTCCTCCGCGAAGGTCACGTTCTTGACCGCCGCCCTGCTGGATGCTGGTTAGTTTGGCATTGCGGGCAACGATTAGAGCACCCACGCCAACTGGGCCGCCGACCTTGTGAGCGCTAAGGCTCATGGCGCTGAGACCTGGGAAGAAATTCACTTCGGTGTGACCAAAGGCGGCCACGGCGTCGGTGTGAACCGGAATGTCATGTGGTTTAGCAAGTTCCACGATTTTGCGGAGGTCGGTGAGCACACCGGTTTCGTTGTTCGACCACATCAAGCTGATGAGTGCAATTTTGCTGTGATTTTCTTGAATGAACTGTTCGAGTTCATCTAGGTCTACTACCCCGTTTTCGTCGACCTTGAGCCAGTGAACCTTGGCGGCTTGGTATTTCTCGAGCCACTCGATGGGATCGATCACCGCATGGTGTTCGGTGTAGGCGGAGACGATCATGTTGCGGTCTGGGTTTTCGTTGGTGGCAGCCCAATAGAGGCCCTTGATGGCGAGGTTATCGGATTCGGTGCCGCCTGAGGTGAAGATAACTTCCTGGCGATCACAGCCAACCACACGGGCTAGATCTTCCCTGGCGCTTTCGAGCATTCCCCTGGCGGTTTGGCCGGCGGTGTGAATGCTGGAAGGGTTACCAAGCTTTAGAAGGTCTTCAGCGAGACGTTCAACGACCAACGGATAGATGGCAGTAGTTGCCGCGTGGTCGAGGTAGATTCCCATGGCACTAGCCTACTTTTTGTTGGGCTTAACGTGCGTGAAACATAGTGACGGGTAGGCTTTTCCTCATGTCCGAAACCGTTTCCTTGCTGTCGACCGCGCTTGGCGTGACGCTGCATGAGGGCGGAGGAACCTTCCGGATTTACTCGGCTAATGCCACTTCGGTTCGCTTCACGATTGTTGACGGAGCCAATCCCAAGACTGAACTTGAAGTTTTGGAGTGCTTCCGGTTTGATGGAGACGTTTGGGAAGTTACCAGTGCTTCAATCAAAACCGGCGTTCACTACACCATTCAGGTTGATGGCCCAGATTCACCGCGAGATGGATTCAACCCGGAAATTGACCTGATCGACCCCTATGCCAGAGGTGTGGTTCGCGAGGGTCCGCGCGATTTCCACAACGTGGTTATTGATAGAAGCTTCGACTGGGACGGCGTTGCCAAGCCGAACACGCCGCTATCAGAGACCATCATTTACGAGGCTCACGCCAGAGGCTTGACTCGAGGAAACCTTGAACTCCCCGACGAACTTCGCGGAACCTATGCAGCGCTTGCTCACGAGTCGACGATTGCCCACCTGAAGAAAATCGGTGTGACCGCGGTTGAGTTACTGCCGGTTCAAATGTTTATTTCAGAGCCACGTTTGATGAACATGGGTCTCATCAATTACTGGGGTTACAACACCATCAATTTCTTCACTCCGCATCACCGCTATGCGTCATCGGCTGCGATTGCCGCCGGCCCAGAGGCGTTTGTGCGTGAGTTCAAGACCATGGTTCGAGAACTTCACCGCAATGGCATCGAAGTTATCTTGGACGTCGTCTACAACCACACTGCCGAAGGCGGAAACCGTGGACTCACCCACTCGTTCCGCGGCATCGACAATGCCGCCTACTACCGAGTAGACGAAATGGGTAATTACCACGACACCACCGGTTGCGGAAACTCGTTGAACTTTGCGAATCCACGAGTGGTTGAACTGGTTTTGGATAGCCTTCGCTACTGGACCGAAGAGATGCAGATCGACGGTTTTCGATTCGATTTGGCTACAACGCTGGCACGCGACGGCGGCAACCAGTTCGACCCGAACCACCCGATGCTTCAGGGAATGCTGGCCGACCCAATTATTTCTTCCGCAAAACTGATTGCCGAGCCGTGGGACGTTGGCCTAGGCGGCTGGCAAACTGGCAATTTTCCCGACGAATTTAGCGAATGGAATGATCGCTACCGCGACAGCATTCGACGATTCTGGTTGAGCGACATTGCCAACCACCGAAACAGCGGACACTACGGCAACGGTGTGGCCGAACTAGCAACCCGTTTGTCTGGTTCCAAGGACATTGTTCACGGCTCACGCGGAACGCTAGGCACGGTGAACTTCGTTACCGCACACGACGGTTTCACCCTTCACGATTTGGTGAGCTATAACGTGAAGCACAACAACATGAACGGTGAATCGAACCGCGACGGCAACTCGAATAACTACTCATACAACTTTGGTGCCGAAGGTCTGCCCGCCGATCAAACAATTTTGGTGGAGCGCCACAAGGTGATGCGAAACCTGCTGGCCACTCTCCTCTTTTCATCTGGCATCCCGATGGTTACTGCCGGCGACGAGCGCGCCAAAACACAGCAGGGCAACAACAATGCCTACTGCCAAGACAACGTGCTGAGCTGGGTGAAATGGGAACTTTCGGAGTTTGAATCAAATCTCGAAACCACGTTTGCTTACCTAACTCGTTTGCGTTCGGAAAATGCGTCGCTTCGTCCGGTGAATTTCGGGAGCTTCGAAAAGGCGGAACCTGGCACCGACCTGATTCGTTGGTATTCGGCCAATGGCGAAATCATGAGCGAGGACGATTGGAATTCTTCGGAAACTCGCGTGATTCAGCGTTTGAATGAAAACATTGATGACTCTGGCGCTAGGAACCTGACCCTGCTGGTAATCAATGGTTCAGAAGATGAAGCTGAACTGACTTTGCCAGCTTGGGAGACCGTGGAAAGTTACGAGCTGCTCTGGGATAGCGCCGACGAGGTACCGAATGTTCACGCAACCGCCTACAAAACTGGCAAGAATGTTGCTATTTCGGAATGTTCCGTAAAACTTTTCCGAGCAGTCGCGCTCTAACAATCGCTAAGTTTGTTATGTGAGCCACATAACTTACCGCCATTCATCTCCAATCGGACGTTTGCCGATTTCGTCGGTTAGTCCGGTAGTCGATGGCGGACGTTGGCCGGCCAAGGGTGTCGTTGGCGAGATGATCCCGTTCTCAGCCACGGTTTTCCGCGAAGGTCACGATGCTTTAGGTGTTGAACTTCTCCTTACCTCCCCTGCCGGCAAGACACACACCATTCGCATGCACGAGGGCGCTGCCGGCAGTGACAGTTGGCACGGTAGAGCGGTGGTAAATGAAATCGGCGACTGGAAGTTCAAAATTCAGGCGTTCAGCGACGAATACGGCACTTGGCATCACAACACCGAGGTGAAGCTGGCCGCGGGGATTGACCAAGAGCTGATGATGCTCGAGGGAATTCGACTATTCACCAACGCGGCTAGCGAACCTACCCGCAGCAAGAAATCGGCCGAGCAATTGGTGGCATTGGCAGAAACCCTGAGTGACACCTCACTCACCTACGAATTCCGTCTGGCAGCGGCAGAGGCCGGCGCGATTGTTGCCGACCTTCAAAGCGAGCCGATTCGCGCTCTGGTTACCCACAGCGAGGAGTTCGTTATTCGATGCGAGCGTACGCTGGCCGGTTCTGGTGCCTGGTACGAATTCTTCCCTCGTAGCGAAGGAGCCAAGTTCGACGCCAAGACCAAGACTTGGACTTCGGGAACATTCAAGACAGCTACGAAGCGCCTTCCGGCGGTTGCCGCCATGGGCTTTGAGGTGCTTTACCTTCCTCCAATTCACCCAATTGGCCGGGCTCACCGAAAAGGCCCTAACAACACTTTGGTCGCCGGTGAACAAGACCCTGGATCTCCTTGGGCGATTGGTTCAGCCGAAGGCGGTCACGACGCGGTTCACCCTGACTTGGGAACGGTAAAAGACTTCGAAAAGTTTGTTGCTGAAGCTAATGCTCTCGGCATCGAAATCGCTCTCGATTTTGCTCTACAAGCTTCACCAGATCACCCTTGGGTTAAGACCAATCCGGAGTGGTTCACCACGCGCGCCGATGGCACAATCGCCTACGCCGAGAACCCGCCGAAAAAATACCAAGACATTTTCCCGATTAACTTCGACAACGACCCTGAAGGTTTTTACCAGGAGGCCCTGCGAATTCTGAAGCTTTGGATTTCGCGCGGAGTAAGAATTTTCCGCGTCGATAACCCGCACACCAAGCCGGTTAACTTTTGGGAATGGATCATCGGCGAGATCAACGCCGAACACCCAGACGTAATTTTCCTTGCCGAAGCGTTTACTCGACCGGCCATGATGCACATGCTCGGAAAGGTTGGCTACCAGCAGTCGTACACTTACTTCACCTGGCGAAATACCAAATACGAACTAACCCAGTACCTAAACGAACTAGCGCACTCAAGCTCGGCATTCTTCCGCCCAAACCTTTGGGTGAGCACACCAGACATTCTGGTTCCTTACCTGCAGTTCGGTGGTGTTGCCGGTCACAAGATTCGCGCTGCGATTGCGTCGATGGCTGGAAGCAGCTGGGGAATGTATGCCGGTTACGAACTAGTGGAAGCGACCGCACGCCCAGGCGCCGACGAGCACATCGACTCTGAGAAGTATGAATACAAGCCGCGCGATTGGCAGAAGGCCGACAAGGCTGGAACCACAATCGCCCCATACATCACCAAGCTAAACGAGATTCGAAAGAAACACCCAGCCGTGGGACAGATTCGCACTCTTGAGGTTCACGGCAGCAGCGACGAATCGATCCTGGTGTTCACCAAACACCTATCTGCCGAGCACTCCCCAACCGGCAAGTCCGACACCGTGATTGTTATCGCCAACCTTGATCCAAACAACGTGCACGGCGCCGACATTCAGCTCGACCTATGGAAGTTAGATCTCGGGTATGACCTGCCGTTCCAGGTGACCGATCTGATGAGCGGCGACCGAAGAAGCATCAGCGCCAAGAGCTACATCCGAATCGACCCAAGTATCGATCCGGTTATCATCCTCCGAGTAGATAGAGACCACTAGTAAATGGCCAAAGCGAGCAGTCTCAACCTACCGATTCTTGATTCAGAGCTTCTAGATAAGGTAAGCAACGGAAAGCATCACGACCCACACTCGGTCCTAGGTGTTCACCCGATTGATGGCGGCTGGGTCATTCGCGCACTTCGACCACTAGCGAAACAAGTTTTTGCCGTCATCGGGAAGACCAAGGTGGAACTTACCCATAGCTTCAACGGAATTTTTGAAGGCGCGGTTTCAGGTAAATCGGTTCCGTCTTACCTGATTCAGGCAATCTACGAAGAAGGAGAATGGCTGGGCGACGATCCTTACCGCCACCTGCCAAAGGTCGGCGAAATGGACCTTCACCTGATTCGTGAAGGTCGCCACGAAGAACTGTGGCGCACCTTAGGCGCCAACATTCGTGATGGTGGAGTTTCGTTTGCGGTTTGGGCTCCTAATGCTCAGGCAATACGAGTTGTCGGCGATTTCAACGGTTGGTCTGGCGTTGCGCACTCGATGCGCGTTATGGGTTCGAGTGGCGTTTGGGAGCTGTTCGTTCCAGCGCTAGCTGCGGGTACCAAATACAAGTTTGAGATTCTCACCAAGGTCGGCAGTTGGATCACCAAGATTGACCCAATGGCAAAATTCGCCGAGACTCCCCCGCAAACCGCATCGGTAGTCACGGAAAGCAGCTACAAGTGGAAAGACAAGAGCTGGCTCACCGCTCGCGCTAAGCGCGACGCACTAGCTTCGCCGATGAGCATCTATGAGTTACATGTTGGCTCCTGGCGACAGGGTCTCACCTATCGCACCTTGGCCGATGAACTTATCGCCTACGTGAAGGAACTTGGGTTCACCCACGTTGAATTCATGCCAATCATGGAACACCCTTACGCGCCTTCTTGGGGCTACCAGGTAACCGGCTACTTTGCGCCAACCTCGCGTTTCGGAAGCCCAGATGACCTTCGGTACCTGATTGACCAACTCCACCAAAACGGCATCGGGGTAATTCTCGACTGGGTTCCAGCTCACTTCCCGAAAGACGAATGGGCACTTGGCCGCTTTGATGGTGAGCCGCTCTATGAACATGCCGATCCTCGCCGAGGTGAGCATCCAGACTGGGGAACCTACATTTTCGACTTCGGTCGCACCGAGGTTCGAAACTTCTTGGTAGCCAACGCTCTCTACTGGCTGGAAGAATTCCACATCGATGGTTTGAGAGTCGACGCGGTTGCGTCGATGCTCTATCTCGATTACTCACGCGAGGGCAACGACTGGCTGCCAAACATTCACGGCGGCCGTGAAAACCTCGACGCCATTGCGTTTATGCAAGAAGCAAACGCCACCGCGTATCGCCGAAACCCAGGCATCATGATGATTGCCGAGGAGTCAACCAGTTGGGGCGGAGTTTCTGCGCCAACCGACAACGGCGGTTTGGGTTACGGCTTCAAGTGGAACATGGGTTGGATGAACGACTCACTTCGTTACATCGAAAAAGACCCGATGTACCGTTCACACCACCATGGCGAACTAACCTTCTCGATGCTCTACGCCTACGACGAAAAATTCATCCTTCCGATTAGCCACGATGAGGTTGTGCACGGCAAGGGTTCGCTACTGGCAAAGATGCCCGGTGATCGCTGGCAGCAGCTAGCCAACGTTCGCGCCTACCTCGCATTCATGTGGTCACATCCCGGAAAGCAGCTTTTGTTTATGGGGAGCGAATTCGGTCAGCAAACCGAGTGGAACCAAGAGCAAGGTTTGGAGTGGTGGATTCTCGAGCAGGAGGCACACCAGAAGCTTCAGTCTCTGGTTCGAGAGCTCAACCGAAACTACAACGAAAACCCTGCCCTGTGGGAGCAAGACCATGAAAACGCAGGGTTCCAGTGGGTTGATGGCGGTAACTCAGGCCAAAACGTGCTCACCTTCATTCGATACGACAAAAAGGGAAACCCGATTGCCTGCGTGATTAACTTCGCCGGAACTCCGCATTTCGACTTCCGACTCGGCTTGCCGGTTGGCGGTGCCTGGGACGAAATACTGAACACCGATTCCGAAAACTTCGGCGGTAGCGGGGTTGGAAATCTTGGACGAGTGGAAACGAGCGGTGAGGGATCTCACGGTCAGCCGTTTGCTGCAACCATCCAGGTTCCGCCTCTTGGTGCGGTGTGGTTCAAGCCGGCGAAGGCTAGTAAAGCAAAGTAGCTAGTTTGGCTCGAGCGGTTTTTACCTGCTCGTTCGCGCCTCCAGCGATCTCGAAGTATTCGAGCAATCTCGCCTTTACGATTTCCTTCTGCTCGGCATCCACCTGAATGTAGAGAGCCAGCAACAGATCAAACGCTGATTGAAAATCGCCAATTGCTGCAAGCACATCGGCCAGGGTGATTGCCTCATCAAAGTTGGTTGGCTGCGATTCTAGGATTTGCTCGTGAGGTAGGTCCATGGTGCGTTTCATGAGGGTAACCTGAGCCAGTAGCGCCGATGTGGCAACATCTTTCGGGCTTTCCACTTTGAGTTTGGTGAGCAAAGCATGTGCTTTTTCAACCTCGCCAGCATCAACCAGCTCTAGAGCCTCCTGCAGCGGCTTTGGCAGGG
>JBJOJC010000072.1:0-3270 GCA_046046825.1 Actinomycetota bacterium
CTTGATTGGGCCCAGACTTCTCGTTTAGGTAGCCCTGTTCGAGGTTCGCAATCATGTTGGCGAGCTCCTCGTTCTCTTGAACCTGAGCGTTCAGCTTCCCGAGGAAACGGACATTGTCATCACGAAGGTCGTCGGTAGGGAAAACTAGACCGGTAGCCATGGTTACCTGCTCAAACGCGGTGACGGCAGCCTGCGGATACTCGCTCTCAGAGAGGTAATGAGGAACCAAGAGCACGTAGCCGGCAGTTGGAATCTCGTCCGCCGCGAACCGGTACTCCAAGAGGTGCAAGACGTTTCCGGGAACCTGAGTTTGTGGTCGCCATTCCGAGGTCTGTTCGATGAGGTCTTTTCGGTTGCCCGAAACAGTGACGCCAACCGAACGGGTGTGTGGGATCGGAAACGGGATGGCGTGAACCCACGTGAAGTCAGAAACAGCGTAGAAATCGATGAGGAAAGCCATCGCCTCGCTGAATGCCTCCCAGCGGAAGTCTGGTTCGTACCCGTGTAGGTAAAGGAATGGTTGGCGAGCTTCATCCCAGACTAGGTAGATGCCGAGAACGGCGGGCTCGTATGACTCGATGTGGTCCTTTTCGAAGTACATCACAGGTCTGCGAGAGCGGTAGTCGAGCAACTCGTCGTTGTTGAAGCTAATCAGTAGTTTGTGTTCTAAGTTGCCAAAGATTTGGTCGGAAAACTGCGACACAGTGGACCCGGCATCGGTGAATCCGCTAAGCCCGCCGATCATGTGTAAGCCAAGCGTGACCTCGGTGTCCACATCGTGGATAGTGAACAAGTCTCTTGGCTGAACCATGTCTAAATCCTAACTGCGCGAACCGCCGATTAGCATTGGCACATGACCAATATCAAGCTCTCAGTTTCAACAAAAATTCCTGACAGCAAAGCTGGCATCGTCTACGTTCTGGGTATCGTTGGGAAACCTGAGAACCTCTCACTACTGCCCCACCGGGTTAGCACAAAGGTGTTGGACGACCTTGATTTGAATGCTCTCGGTGCTTCATCGAAGTTCGAATCCTTAATCCGCGTTCCGGGCGAAAATGGCTCAGTCTTCGCACTAATCGGTGCCGGCCAGGAAGAGTTAGACGAGGACTCGTTGCGTGAGCTGGGAGCTGCTGCTGCGCGCAAACTAGTGGGCTTCAAAGAAATGGTTTTCGATTTACCTTCAGCAGATGACCGTGATGCGGTTTGCACATTGGAGGGCGCTCTTCTCGGTGGTTATAAATACGGCGAGAAAGACAAGGACAAGAAGTTTAAGCTGACTTCAATCACAGTCCTGAGCGAACATTCAGTGACTAAGGCGGCAGTCGAGCGTTCTCGGATTCTCGCGCATTCAGTCAATCAGGTTCGTGAACTTGTAAACACGCCTCCAAACGTTCTCTACCCGCAAAGCTTCGCGAAAATCGTCGTAGACGAAACAAAAGACATGGATGTTTCGGTTACGGTCTTGGACGAAAAGGCCCTCAAGGCTGGAAATTTCGGGGGCATCCTTGCTGTGGGTCAAGGCTCAGCTCGCCCGCCTCGCATGGTCAAAATCGAATACAGCCCTAAAAAGGCGTTGAAGCACCTTGCTCTAGTTGGTAAGGGCATCACGTTCGACACCGGTGGCATCTCGATCAAACCAGCAGCATCTATGGTCGGCATGAAGTACGACATGACAGGTGCGGCGACCGTTTACCAAGCCATCCTTGCAATTGCGGCTCTCAAGCTTCCGGTAAAGGTGACTAGCTACCTCTGCTTGGCCGAAAACATGCCTTCTGGATCAGCTACCAGACCTAACGACGTCATCAAGATCAGAAACGGCAAGACCGTTGAAGTACTCAACACCGATGCCGAGGGTCGCTTGGTTCTCGCCGATGGTCTTTCTGCGGCCTCGGAGCTAAACCCTGACTTGATAATCGATGTTGCCACCCTAACCGGCGCAGCACGGGTTGCTCTCGGTGAGCGCTATTCAGCAGTAATGGGCACTGCAGACGCTGTGTCTGCTGTGGAAGCGGCCGCCTTTGATTCAGGTGAGCTCGTTTGGCACATGCCTCTTCCAGCAGAAATGCGCGCCAGATTAGACACGGATGTAGCCGACATTGCCAACGCAAAGATCGGCTCAACTGCTGGAGGTATGTTGCTCGCCGGAGTATTCCTAAAAGAGTTTGTCGGAACCTCCAAATCGAGTGCAAAGACTCAACCTTGGGCTCACCTCGACATTGCTGGCACGGCAAATAACGAGGGCGCGCCCTACGGTTACACGCCCAAGGGAGCAACCGGCGTTGTCCTTCGCACCCTGGTGAGCGTCGCCGAGGGTATGTCTCGCTAACCGAGGCCGTTTCAAGTAGTAAACTTTTGTTTGATAGTGAACCTTTAAAGGGAGATATTCGTGGCTGACCACAACTTTGACGTTGTAATTCTTGGTGGCGGAAGCGGTGGCTACGCAGCTGCTCTTCGCTCAGCACAGTTGGGCAAATCTGTTGCCCTTATCGAAAAGGACAAGCTCGGCGGCACCTGCCTTCACCGCGGTTGCATACCTACCAAGGCCCTGCTTCACTCGGCCGAGATTGCCGACAGCGTAAAGGAAGCTGGTCACTACGGCGTAAACGCTTCATTCGGCTCCATCGACATGCTCGGTGTTAACAAGTACCGTGACGGCATCGTAGATCGTCTTTTCAAGGGTCTAACTGGACTTGTTGGTTCGAAGGACATCACAGTCGTAGCTGGCGAAGGTCGCTTGGTTGGCCCAAAGACTGTTCAGGTTAATGGCGACAACTACACCGGCGAAAACGTTGTCCTAGCTTCGGGCTCTTACAGCCGCTCGCTACCTGGCCTAGAAATTGGCGGACGCGTTATTACTTCCGAGCATGCTCTGCAGCTCGAATTCGTACCTAACAAGGTCATTGTGTTGGGTGGTGGCGTGATTGGAGTTGAGTTCGCTTCAATCTGGCGCTCATTCGGCGCAGAAGTAACCATCGTCGAAGGTTTGCCTAGCCTGGTTCCAAATGAAGAGCCTGCTGTGAGCAAGGCCCTAGAGCGTGCCTTCCGCAAGCGCGGCATCGACTTCAAGACCGGCGTGCGTTTCTCTGGAGTTGAACAGCACGACACTGGTGTCGTTGTAACCCTTGAATCAGGCGAAAAGCTCGAAGCCGAATTGATGCTCGTCGCAGTTGGCCGCGGCCCAAACACTGCAGGCCTCGGCTACGAAGAGCAGGGTATCCAAATGGACCGTGGCTATGTACTAACCAATGATCGCCTGCAGACCAACATCCC
>JBJOJC010000073.1:0-2662 GCA_046046825.1 Actinomycetota bacterium
CACGAGCATGTGGTTCTTGGCTCCACCAAGGGCCTGAACACGCTTACCGTGCTTGGCGCCCTGCTCGTAGACGTACTTGGCAATCGGGGTTGAACCCACGAACGAGATGGCAGCCACGTCTGGGCTTTCCAAAAGACCGTCGACCGATAGCTTGTCGCCCTGAAGAACGTTGAACACTCCATCAGGAAGACCCGCTTCTTTCCAAAGCTTGGCAATCCAAAGTGCGGCGCTTGGGTCTTTCTCAGAAGGCTTCAGGATGACGGTGTTGCCGGTTGCGATTGCGATCGGGAAGAACCACATCGGAACCATCGCTGGGAAGTTGAACGGGCTGATCACGCCAACAACACCGAGCGCCTGACGAGTTGAGTAAACGTCGACTCCGGTCGATGCGTTCTCGGTGTAGAACCCCTTCAGTAGGTGCGGCATGCCGCAGGCAAACTCCACTACTTCCTGACCGCGGGAAATTTCACCCAGTGCATCAGACAGAACCTTGCCGTGTTCGGCGGTAATAATTTCGGCTAGCTCGCCCTTCTTGGCGTTTAGTAGCTCGCGGAACTTGAACAGAATCGGCTGCTTACGAGCCTGAGACATGTCGCGCCAGGCTGGGAAGGCCGCCTTCGCCGAATCAATCGCTGCTTGAATCTCGGCCTCGTTGGCTAGTGCCACGTCCTTGGTAACAACACCAAGAGCTGGGTCGTAGACCGGTGAGGTGCGACCAGACTTGCTAACAACTTCTTCACCGTGAATCCAGTGGTTTACTACCTGAGTCATTTGTTCCTTCTACTTTCCGTGAACCAGGGCAACTGCGGTTGCAATTGCTCCGGCAACATCGCCGTCTTGTGGGTATAGCAGGCTGCGCCCGACCATTAGGCCGCGAACACCTGGAAGTTTCAGTGCCTCTTCCCAGAGCTTGTAGGTTTCGGCTGGGTCTCCAACCGGGTCACCGCCGAGCAGCAGAGTTGGCAGGGTGGTTGAAGCCATAACTTTTTCCATGTTTGGCACAACCGGCAGTTTCAGCCAGGTGTACTGACTGGAAGCGCCGAGACCACTCGCAATGGTCACCGAGAGCACGGTGGCATCGGTTGAGAGGTCATTTACGATCTTGCCGTCGACCCATTTAGAGATAAACGGTTCAACCAGAATCGGGGTCTTGGCTTCAACCGCATCGTTGATGGCGTTGGCGGTGTATTCCAATGTCTTGGCGGTGTTCTGATCTTCGAAGTTGATTCGAGTGAGAGTCTTCGCCATGTCTAGGCCCTCGCGTTTGATAGCTGCGAAATTGTGAGAGGCAAAGCGGTCGTCCATTTCAAACGAAGCACCCTTCAAACCAACTCGGTTCATCGACGCGACCGCGATTTTGCCATCGAGCAGACCCAACAGAGCTAGGTCATCGAGAATATCAGGGGTTGCCAAAACGCCGTCGACACCAGGGTTCGAGAGCGCAATTGCCAAACGGTTCAGAAGTTCATAGCGATCTGCCATAGCGGTTTCATCGCCTCGAACACCGAGCGCACCGCGAGCGGTGTGGTCGGCGGCAACGATGAATAGTCGGCCGTCTCCTTGAATTATGTCGCGACGCTTTCGGCCTTGGTAGGCCTTAGCGATCGCCTCAGGATTGGCTGCGCGAGTCTCGCGCAAGGTTTCGAAATCTAAAGACATTACCTATAGTCCCTTCAAAACTTCTTCAACTTCTTCGCGCGTTGGCATGGCTGTTGAACATTCCAAACGGCTGGCAACAAGAGCTCCGGCAACGTTGGCGAACTTCAACATCTGCTCAAGCCCCCAGCCCTGCAAAAGCCCGAAGCAGATTGCTCCGCCGAAGCTGTCGCCGGCACCGAGGCCGTTGACCACGTCGACGAAGTACGGAGGAACCTCAACGGTTTCATACTTGGTCTTGGCAAGCACGCCTTTAGGGCCCTGCTTCACAATCGCCAACTCAACGCCGCGTTCCAGCAGTGCGTCGGCGGCGCGCATTGGTTCGGTTTCACCAACCGCGACCTGGCACTCTTCTTTGTTGCCGATGGCAACGGTGACGTGTTCAAGCGCGCGAGTAACCTGAGCGGTTGCCTCTTCCGGCGAATTCCAGAACATGGTTCGGTAGTCGAGGTCGAGAATTGTGTTTTCTTTTCGTCCACGGGCTTCCCAAGCGGCAAAATGAGCGCTTCGGCTTGGCTCCTGTGACAGTCCGGTTACTGTCGACCAGTAGATCTTGGCATCGCAAATGGCCGAAAGATCAAGCTCAGATGCCTTGATTTCCAAATCTGGAGCCTTTGGTTCGCGGTAAAAGTAAAGTGGGAAATCGTCTGGTGGGAAAATCTCGCAGAACACGACCGGGGTGTTCAATCCAGTTACTCCAGAAACGAATTCATCGCTAACGCCCAGGCGAACTAGTTCGCTGTGAATGTATTTGCCGAATGGGTCGTTGCCAGTGCGCGTTATAACAGCCGAAGAAAGCCCGTATTTGGCGGCGGCCACGGCAACGTTTGTGGCACTTCCGCCAAGGAATTTTCCGAAGGAGGTGACGTCTTCAAGCCCCACGCCAACCTGCAGTGGGTAAACGTCGATGCCAACGCGACCGATGGTGATCACATCGAATTGACTCATTTCAACTCCGTCCAAATACTTTGTTATTACAAACTAACATTACACCTAACAAAGTGCA
>JBJOJC010000074.1:0-7135 GCA_046046825.1 Actinomycetota bacterium
CCGATGTGCCTGCTGTTGAGATTATTGCCCGATACACCATCGAACTTCTAAACGTAGCTGCAGTGCACTGTGGCCTAGCCGAAAACGGCCGCCCAGCAGACCTAGACGAA
Organism: Actinomycetota bacterium; assembly: GCA_046046825.1. Classification (GTDB taxonomy): domain Bacteria; phylum Actinomycetota; class Actinomycetes; order Actinomycetales; family Microbacteriaceae; genus Rhodoluna. The sequence continues at coordinate 111 of JBJOJC010000074.1, forward strand.
GCCCGCAAAATCATCGACGCCACTGCTGGTTTAGTAACCGGAGCCGCTCCCTATATGGGCGACCAGCACGCACGCATCCTGAGAAACGCCCTGCGCGAGGTTCAGCTTGCATTCCGCGAAGCATCCTCGATTCCAGATGCTCCTGGAACCGGCCCTGGTGAGAAGTTCACCGGACCAATCGCCTAAGCGGTAGCCAGTTTTACTCGAAGCGAGTCAACTCGCTCTGCGATAACCGCACTCTCCGAGATCGCTTTCGCAATCCTTTGCATGAGTGCGTCGAATTCTTCCTGAGTGAGAGTTTTTGCGAGGTTCAAGGTAAGTTCTACTTCGGCTGATTTCAGTAGCGACAACGGGTCTCCCCCGGCAATCGACCAACCATTTAGCTCTGGGTTTCCCGCGAGCGCATCATCAAAGGCCTTTGCTACTTCCGGCATCTCATAAGACGGCGTCCAGGGCAGGTCTTTGGCAATCGCTTCGAATGCAGGTCGGCGAATCACAAATTCGGTGGTCGATCCTGGATCAAGCACGATTCGGGTGTTACCCTCGGCAGCTGCCGCGAGAGCTGCCTTGACCGCGCTGTGAGGAACCGGACGGGCATCCTTGTTCCATGCTGACATGGCTTCAACACTTGAGAACACTGGAAGACCATTTTGCTGGTCTGGGGTTTCTACGGTGACGATGCTTAGATCGGCTGACTTATCCACGGTTTGACCGTGGGCGCCTTCTCCCGCGTCCCCTAGGTTGGCAAGCAAAGGAATGAGCACCCGCGCTTTCCGGAATGCGTCGATGACCTGAACCTGAGTTCCGGTGCCGGCGTGAAGTTCTCTAATCGCAGCGATTAGTGCCGGATCTGCTTTGCCGTCGTCTCCGGCGAACGCATTGGCCTCAAAGCCGCGACCCTCCCAGGGAACTCCGGCAGAGTCGGCAAACTTATCTGGATTGATGTGCTCGTGGCTCATTAGATTCTCGTATTGGCGATAGCCAGAGCTTCTTCGAGAGTGAATCTGCCAGCGTAAAGAGACTTTCCTAGAATTGCGCCTTCAAGCCCAAGCCCAACGAGTGCGTGAAGGTCAGTGATGTCTTGGAGATTGGAAATTCCGCCGGAAGCAACTACGGGCTTATCGGTGTGCTGCATGACGCTCTTTAGCAGTTCCAGGTTCGGGCCTTTCAGCGTGCCGTCCTTGGTTACGTCGGTCACTACGTAACGTGAGCAACCCGCAGCTTCTAGGCGAGCGAGAACTTCGTAGAGGTCCCCGCCTTCCTGGGTCCAGCCGCGTGCTGCCAGGGTGGTTCCGCGAACATCCAAACCTACGGCTACGAAATCACCAAAGCGCTTGATAACGCTTTCCGTCCACTCAGGGTCTTCGAGGGCTGCCGTTCCCAGGTTTACGCGGGTGGCGCCTGCTTCGAGCGCTGCTTCAAGGCTGGCGTCGTCGCGGATGCCTCCGGAAAGTTCAATCTTCACGCTGGTTGCTGCGTTTACAACCTCGCGCATGATGGCACGGTTGTTTCCTCGACCAAATGCGGCATCGAGATCGACCAAGTGAATCCATTCGGCACCGGCGTTGATCCAGGTCATGGCAGCTTCAACCGGGTCACCGTAATCGGTTTCCGAGCCAGCTTCACCCTGGGTGAGTCTCACGGCTTTCCCGTCGGCTACGTCGACGGCTGGAAGAAGTTCAAGGTAGTTGGTCATGTTTTCCTAAAAAGTGTTTAGCCAGTTGGTAAGAAGTTTGATTCCAGCTTCGCCAGATTTCTCCGGATGAAACTGGGTTGCAGATAGTGGGCCAACTTCGAGGGCAGACACAAACTTGGTGCCGAACTCGGTCCAGGTGACCTTCGGTGGAATGAAGGAGCCAATTGCCTCAAGCTCCCAATTGCGCACCCCGTAGGAGTGAACGAAGTAGAAGCGTTCTTTCTCTATGCCGGCAAATAATTTTGATCCTTCAGCCGCCTGAACTGTGTTCCAACCGATGTGAGGAAGTTGCGGGGCATCCAGAATTTCAACTGTTCCAGGAAGTTGACCAAGCCCTTCGGTTTCTAGACCGTGTTCCAAACCCTTCTCGAATAGCACCTGTTGACCAACGCAAATACCCATAACGGCTTTGCCCGCGACCAATCGCTTGTCGATTAGTTCGTTGACATTGAACGAATTTAGGGCTTCCATTACGGCAGCGAACGCACCAACGCCAGGAATGAACAGCCCATCTGCTTCAAGAACCTGTTTGCGGTCACGGGTGAGCGTGACATTTGCTCCGGCAGCTTCGAGGGCCCGCACAGCCGAATGAACGTTGCCTATGCCGTAATCAAGGACGACCACGGAAGGTTTGGTCACAGAGCGCCCTTGGTTGAAGGAATGCCCTTCACGCGAGGGTCGGCTTCAACCGCTTTGCGCATAGCTCTGGCAAATGCCTTGAACTCGGTTTCGGCAATGTGGTGAGGGTCGCGACCATCAAGCACGTTAATGTGAACGGTAATACCAGCGTTCAAAGTGATTGCTTCGAAAACGTGTCGAACTAACGAACCGGTGAAGTGGCCGCCGATTAGGTGGTATTCGAAACCTGCAGGTTCGCCGGTGTGAACTAGGTACGGACGACCAGATACATCGACGACCGCGCGGACCAGAGCTTCGTCTAGAGGCACGGTAGCGTCGCCGTAACGAGAAATACCCGACTTGTCGCCCAGCGCTTCGCGAATGGCTTGACCCAAAACAATGGAGGTGTCTTCAACCGTGTGGTGAACGTCGATGTGCAGATCTCCCGTTGCCTTCACGTCTAAGTCAATTAGCGAATGCTTCGAAAATGCGGTCAGGAGGTGGTCGAAGAAACCAACGCCGGTGTCGATGTTCGACTTACCAGTGCCGTCGAGGTTGAGGGTTAGCTCAATGGTCGACTCACTCGTGCTGCGCTTGATGCTGGCTGACCTGCTCATTAAATACCTAACTGAGGGTTACGTCGTTGGATTTAGATAAAGTTTAGCCCCGATGGGTCAACTCGGCTAGGGCTTCGAGAAACGCGGTGGTTTCTTCTGGAGTGCCCGCGGTTACTCGAAGGGTGTTAGGAATTCCAACATTTCGAACCAGAATGCCACAAGCCAACAGAGCTTCAAACATTGCGTTCGGGTCTTCTACTCCGGCGAACAAAACAAAGTTTGCGTCGGAACGGTATGGGTCGTAGCCAAGAGCCTCGAGTTCAACCAACAACCGATCGCGCTGAACCTGAATGTCGGCAACGGTTGCCAGCATCTCTGAGCTGTGGTCGAGCGCCGCTTCCGCTGCTGCTTGCGTAAAAGCACTCAGGTGGTAAGGAAGTCGCACCAGGCGAAGTGCATCGACAACGGCAGGGTCGGCTGCCAGATAGCCAAGTCTCGCGCCCGCGAAAGCGAACGCCTTCGACATAGTCCGGCTCACAAGAAGTCTTGGACGGCCTGGCAATAGCGAGATGGCGCTTTGCTCCTGCCCGTGTGAAAACTCGGTGTAAGCCTCATCTACGACCACGATTCCGCTGGTCGCCTCGTAGGCAGCCTCGACACAGGAAAGTGAAAGTGGAGTTCCGGTTGGATTATTCGGGGAACACAGCATCACGATATTTGGCTGGTGCTCTTCGATGGCCGATCGAATAAGGTCTGGTGTGAGTTCGTATCGATCGGCTCGTCCAGCCTCGACGTAGTCGGTGTCGGCGCCAAGTGCAATTAGGGAGTACATCGAATAGGTTGGCTTGAATCCGAGGGCCTTGCGACCCGGGCCACCAAAGGCCTGGAAGATTTGCTGGATTACTTCATTGGAACCGTTAGCTGCCCAAAGCTGGTCTGTGGTCAAACCGAAGCCTAGGTAACTGGCCAACTTTTCGCGGAGAGTTGTGAACTCGCGGTCAGGGTAACGGTTGATGTTGATTACTGCTGCGGCGAGCCTTGCCACAACGTCTAGGGCAACCGGCTCAGGAATCCGGTGAGAGTTTTCGTTCACGTTCAGAGCAATCGGGACATGCAACTGCGGGGCGCCGTAAGGCGTGCGCCCCTTCAATGAGTCGCGGATTGGTAGGTCGGAAAGTTCGGTCATCCTGCCAATTTTAGCGAACTAGTTAGGTAGTGCTAGTTTCTGCCCTGGCTGTAGGTCGGTTGAGGTTAAGTTATTGAGCTCGACCAATTCAGCAATCCAATCGCGTTGCGATTCGTTCTTGGAGTGAGACTTGGCTAGACCCCACAGAGTTTGACCGGCCGATACGGTTACGTAGTCGAACTCAACATTCGATTTGGAGGCAGACGCCGATGCGTTTCCGGAGACGAATGAAACTGCCAAAATCATTGCTAGCACTAGCAGGATTGTCTTGCTTAGACCGGTTAGTCGTGATGTTTTCATGTGAGGCCTTACCTTCTCTTTCGAACATTTGTTTCGAACGTTTGTTCGTATAAGTAAAGAATACGCCTACCCCACGACACGTTGTCAATACTTTTTCGAATGAATGTTTGGAAAATTGGAAATAATCGAATAATCTTTCGATAAGACCGAAAAAAGGATCACTATGTTCGAAGAGCACGAAGACCTAGCCGATTACCTACCAGCCGGCGCTGCCGACAAGCTGAGTATCAAGCAGCAACTCATTCTGGCTGTAATTGGCAAGTTCCAGCAGAGCAAGGGTTACTCCCCGAGCATGCGCGAAATCGGAGAACTAGTGGGCTTGAAGAGCGTAGCGTCGGTTAGCTACCAGCTCGGTGAACTTCGCGCCCTGGGCTTCTTGGAAAAGAACGAGGGTCTCCAGCGTGCAATTTCCCCAATTGTTTCTAAAACCGGTGCAACCGCAGTAGATGCAAACTCGAAGTCAATTCCTTGGGTTGGTCAGATTGCCGCAGGAACCGGATTGCTTGCCGAGCAAAACATCGAAGATCACTTCACGCTGCCAAATCAATTGGTCGGAAAGAGTGACGATTTGTTCATGTTGAAGGTCAAGGGAGACTCCATGATCGATGCCGCAATCTGCGACGGCGACTGGGTAGTTATTCGTATGCAGCAAACCGCTGAGAATGGCGACATTGTGGCTGCCCTGCTTCCAGACTCTGAGGCCACTGTCAAGGTGTTCAAACAGAACAACGGTCAGACCTGGCTCCTGCCTAGAAACTCGACTTTCGACCCAATTGACGGTACACATGCCGTAATCATGGGCCGTGTGGTTTCGGTACTACGCGCCCTGTAAAAAGGGATTCAGCTCAGAAGCCAAGTCTGGTTTAACCAGGGCTTCGATGAGCGTTCCATGCTCAAGGTGTTCGCTACTTAGCAACTTCCCGTGCAAGTGAATCTTCGAAATGAGCGCACCCTTGTCGTAGGGAACCAACGCTCTTACCCGCACATCCGGTGAAGGAATGCGTTTGGCGATTTCCGCCAATAACTCATCGATTCCCTCGCCGGTTCTGGCAGAAACCAAAAGCGAACCGGGCTCAAGCCCGCGCAGAGCCAAACGGGTGGCATCGTCGACGAGATCGACCTTATTGAAAACCACCAACTCATCGATGTTGGCAGCATCGACCTCGGAGATGACCTCACGCACGGTTGAAATCTGACTCGAAGGATCTGGGTGTGAAGAGTCAACGACGTGAACGATTAGGTCGGATGCCGCGATCTCTTCGAAAGTAGAGCGGAAGGCCTCAACTAATTGGTGCGGAAGATTGCGAACGAAACCTACGGTATCGGCCAGCGTGTAGTCGCGGCCGTCCTCGGTCTGAGCCTGGCGAACAGTTGGGTCAAGAGTTGCAAACAGGGCATTCTCTACAAGCACCCCTGCTTTGGTGATTCGGTTGAGCAGCGAAGACTTACCCGCGTTGGTGTAGCCAGCAATGGCGACTGCGGGGATTTGGTTCTTGGTTCGTTGAGCACGTTTTGCCTCACGAGCCGGCTTCATTTCCACAATCTGCTTGCGCAGTTTCTGAATACGCGTGTTGATGCGTCGTCGATCGAGTTCAATCTTGGTTTCACCTGGGCCGCGTGATCCCATACCAACGCCACCGGCTGCCTGGCCACCAGCCTGGCGGCTCATCGATTCACCCCAACCGCGAAGTCTCGGAAGGAGGTATTGAAGCTGAGCTAGTTCTACCTGTGCTTTACCTTCGCGGCTCTTAGCGTGCTGGGCGAAAATATCGAGGATCACCGCGGTTCGGTCGATGACCTTAACCTTCACCACGTCTTCTAGGTTTCGGCGCTGTGAAGGAGCAAGTTCAGTGTCGGCGATAACGGTGTCGGCGCCTGATTCAACAACCATGAGCCGTAACTCTTCGGCCTTACCTTTGCCGAGAAAGGTTGCTGGGTCGGGTTTTACTCGACGCTGTAACAGACCGTCGAGAACCTCCGAACCAGCAGTCTCCGCCAGTGCTGCCAACTCTCGAAGTGAGTTCTCAGCGTCTAGCAGGGTGTTCTGACCCCAAAGACCAATGAGTAGCACGCGTTCCATGCGGAGCTGGCGATACTCAACCTCGGTAATGTCCTCGAGCTCGGTTGAAAGACCTTTGACGCGCCTTAGAGCCGCTCTATCGGCAACTTCCTGCTGGTCGCCGTCGTAGTCGCCGTGAGCATGAGTGTCGTCGGCGCCAAGCGCTTCGGCTCGCTCGCCGCGCTTCAGGATGCGATCAATGATCGAATCGGTACTCTCTTTTTCACTCATCTAACTAACACTAACCGCCCGCAATCGGCTAATGTTTGGCTATGCCCCAAGAGCACTACTTTTCCAATGACCCGGTTGGTGAGTTTCGTCCGAAGACGATAGAAGTAACGCTGGCCGGCAACAAAGTTTCAGTTCAAACCGCAGGAGGAATTTTCTCCCCTGATCACGTTGACACCGGAACTGCGGTGCTGCTCGAACTTCTCGACGAAGCCCCAGAGCTCGGTCACGTTCTCGACATTGGCTGCGGCTGGGGACCAATTGCGCTATCACTTGCCATCAGCAGACCGCACGCCACCATTTGGGCGGTCGACGTGAATGAACGAGCATTAGATCTAACCCGAGCGAACGCTGACAAGCTGGGCCTAACCAATGTGAAAG
>JBJOJC010000075.1:0-2694 GCA_046046825.1 Actinomycetota bacterium
TTCATCGGTGGCGATGTAACCGCCCTCACCGTTCTTTAGTGGAATGGTGATTTCTTGGTTTAGTTCAAACTGGTTGGTCCACGGGGTGTCGATGTTCTCGACGCGCAGTTTCTGATCGCGGCAGATGAAGTGCTGGGCCTCGTTGCGAATTAGACCGCCAGGTAGCAGGTGGCTCTCGACCAAAACCTGAAAACCGTTGCAAATACCGAGCACCGGTAGCCCGCCATTGGCGGCCTTAACGATTGCCTCGGTAACCGGGGCCTGAGCGGCGATTGCACCACAGCGAAGGTAGTCGCCGTATGAGAAGCCACCAGGCAAAACAACTGCGTCTACTTTGTGAAGGTTTGCATCTGCGTGCCAAAGTGGCACTGCGGTTGCGCCCGCAATGCGAACAGCGCGCTGGGCATCGCGGTCATCTAGCGTGCCCGGAAAGGTAACAACACCGATCTTCATGGCCGGCCTTAGTTGTCTTCGACGGTTACCGAAACAACGTCTTCGATAACAGCGTTTGAAAGGAAGCTCTCGCCAATCTTTTGTGCGTCGGCAACATCGGCCTCGGTGATTGGGCGAGCAAAGTGAAGCTCAATGCGCTTGCCAATGCGAACCGCGGTGATATCTTTGTGGCCGGTGCGGTGCAGGCTGTTTGCAACTGCCTTGCCCTGTGGGTCTAGAAGAACCTCTTTTGGCATTACTTCAACGATGATTTTTGGCACAGGGTGGCTCCAAGCTTTTGTGGTTGGTGGCAAATATTTGGCGCACGGCGACGTCGGCGAACCCTTCTATTTTAGCGGGTATTGGGTTGTTCATAACTGCACCAAATTGTCAGAGGTGCTTGCTTCAATTGGTTGATGGGAAGCAAATTCATTGTTTATGTTGATGAGTCTGGCAACCAGTCAACCAAGTCTGTCGAGCCTGAATATCCGATTTTTGTACTGGCTATGTGTGTTTTTGACATCGAGCTCTACATAAACCAGGTGGTGCCTGCGTTCCAGAAGCTCAAATTCAAGTGGCTTGGCCACGACATGACAATATTTCACTCCTCCGATATACGGCGAATGCATGGAGAGTTTGCTTTTCTCAAAGACGAGAACCAATATCGTCAATTCCATGAGGAATTGGCTGAGTGCATCGGCGCCGCCAATTTCGAAATCGTGCACTCACTCATTGATAGAAGAACTGTTGCACTCGAATTGCACGTCGATGAAGTTTACGGGAGTGCCTCAGCCCAGGCACTAGAAAAGCTTTCCCGACTTCTTGAAGGTCAGAGGGAGGATCCCAAAGATTCCTGCATCGTTTTTGAAAGCAGAGGCTTCCGTCAGGATCAAAAACTTCTCAGTCAAATTAAAGACTTGGGTTGGTCAGGCAAGGTGCGGTTTGCATCAAAGCTCTCAGTAAGCACGGGGCTTCAAATTGCTGATTTGGTTGCCCGCCCAATTGGCTTAAGTTACCTATCGCCAGATTCGCCCACAAAGGCGTTCACAGTGATTGAAAACAAAATCTTCCGTTAAGAACGAAACCCTCTCCGAGGAGAGGGTTCATCGACCAGGGAGACCCTGATGCAAAGCTTGGAACTTACATTCCACGCCGATTGAGGCAAGCTCAATCCACTTACTAAAAGAATAAACCTGAACACCGACATTTTCAATCGCCCAAAGGCAAACAGGGCCCCGGCTGCCAGCCGAGACCCTGTGATGAATTGCTGAAATTTAGATCTGTGGCTCCGGGAACCAACCCTCGTTGATCCAGCCAATAGTGCTTGCGAAGTTGTCTTCGGGAGCGGGCAAAACCCTGTCTTCGTAGATTCGGTAAACGTTGGTCCATTCAGTAATTTCCTGGAACGGTGAAGTTGCGCCTGACGGACAATTTGTAACGCCCACTGGCAAGTCGTGATTGAATACGTCCCAATCATTGCCGTGCGTCTGATCAGTGTAAACGCTGAATTTCAAGTGACCGTTCCCGGCTTCCACTTGATTTGTCGTAATTTTTAACACTGCAACATAGCCAGCCTCGTCCGGCATAGTCTCTAGTTTCATCAATTTGTCGTTGGAGGTAGAAATGCTGAAATGAGTCGGATCTATGAAGGTTTGACCGATTTTTACAGAGAGTATCCGAAGAATCGTTTCGTGGCCTAGGGCTAAGGCTTCTGGCATATCTTCTATTCGCACTTGAATAGTTCCACTTTCGGAACTCAAGTTTCTAGTACTTCCAATAACTTCCGTTTGGGTAGGGGTTCCGCTACCAATGGCAATGTCTGTCCGATTTCGCAGATGATTGCCCCACAACGAAGCTTGGGCATAAAGTTTTCCATTTACTGGGCTAACCAATACTCGTTGATAGCCGGTATTGCCATTTGGGCTGCAGAAAATGTGTCCAGCAGGTTTTTCAGCCGTAATCTCGTAGTAGCCGAGAGCACCGAAACTGGCAGGTCCAGATGAGTCAATGTCGCCTTCGCCACCACCCATTGTTCGCGCGACAAACTTCGAGGTCAGAACATTAGCTGTCCAACCGGCAATCGAGTTTGGTACTTGCGCATACGGGTTGATGTTGATGTCGCGAACGCGGCAGCCGGTGAGAGATTCAAAACGTGAGCGGTCGGCGACCTTGTTCCAGATGTAGCCGGCATTTTGCGCCTGCATTAGCCATTGGTAGCAGTTAGTAGCAAGATTTACGGCCGAAGTGCCGTTAGATCCAGCC
>JBJOJC010000076.1:0-4017 GCA_046046825.1 Actinomycetota bacterium
CCAAAGAGCAGGTTCAGCGCAACCGCTCCACCGATGAGCTCGGCAAGGTCGGTTGCGATAGCAACCAGTTGTGCCTGCAGCCAGTAGAGAAAGCGCGTGGTGGGGCTTTTTAGTCGCTCCCCCATGATGCGCGACAAGCTTTTGTTGGAGGCCAGGCCCAGCTTCGCAGCCAAATACTGCACCAACCAGGCAACCAGGTTTGCCGAAACCAAAACCCAAAGTAAAAGGTAACCGTAGTGAGTTCCTGCGGTTAGGTTGGTAGCAACGTTCCCTGGGTCCAGATAGGCAACTCCCGCAACCACGGCAGGGCCGAGTAGGGCCAAAAAGCCAGACTTAGCGGTTGGTTTTGGTTGCATGATTCAAGACTAAGCAACTAATTTCGTCTGTGTTTATTTAAGCCCAACGGCACGCTTGATTAGTGTTGAAATTTCCTTGGCAACAGCAGGAGTCAACTTAGAAAGTGCGTAGGAAGTTGGCCAAAAAGTGCCTTCGTCAAGTTTGGCCGCATCTTGAAAACCCACCGTGCAGTAGCGAGTCTTGAACTTTTCTCCGTCTTGGAAGAACACGATGACCTTCCCATCTAAGCAATAAGCAGGCATTCCGTACCAGGTTTTTACTTCGAAGTCTGGGTAGACCGTTAGTGCAATTTTGTGTAACCCCAAAGCCAGCTCGCGATCCTGTGCAGCCATGGATTCGATTCTGGCAAGAGTTAGGGAAAGAGATTCTTCGCGAGAAAGATGAAGCTTGCGTTCTTTAGCCGCTTCGCGCATTGCCGCGCGTTCTTCTTTGCTGAATGTTTCGGTCATGCAATCGATTCTTACAGACGTCAATTCAATTTAGACTTTTCCCATGGCTAAAAAGACCTTACCGACCGATAAGTTGGAACAGCAACTTCCAACAATGGCGGATGTTGCCAAAATGGTTGGGGTTTCTCGTCAGCTAGTTGGATTGGTATTTCGTGACGCTCCAGGAGTCGGGGCCGAAACTGCAACAAAGATTCGAGCTGCAGCAAAAGAAATCGGCTACCGCCCAAACCTAGCTGCTCAGTCACTCCGCCGCGACTCATCCAATAACATCGGATTCCTATTCCACGCCGACCAGTCATCGATGCAAGACATTCTTCCAGCCATGTACAAGTCGGCCAAGGCTGCTGGCTTCAACCTGATTATCAGCGCAGTTTCTAAATCACACAACGAAAGCGAAGCCATCGAGGAATTGCTCGGTTACCGTTGCGAGGGGCTGGTACTTGCCGGCACAGAGCTCTCACAGAGCCGCGTTCAGAAACTTGCTCGTGAGATTCCGCTGGTGTCGCTCGGTCGTCGTATGGATCAAGTTCGTGCTGGAATGGTTTCTTCAAACGGTGAAGCCGGTATCTTTGCTGTCACTAAGCATCTCATCGAATTAGGCCACAAAGATATCGCCTACGTTCACGCAAAAGACATGCGTGACGCTCAGTACCGATTAGAAGGTTATCGAGCCGCGATGGACGCTAACAAGCTGAAATCGAGGGTTGTCACTATCGATGGTGATTTTGCTGAAGTAGGTGGCGCAGAGGCCGCCAATAGGTTACTAAAAGAAAATCTCCCAACCGCGGTTGTCTGTAACAATGACCAGAGCGCGCTAGGTCTTTCTCACCGGCTTCTTCAGTCTGGTATCAGCATCCCATCACAGGTTTCGGTTACCGGCTATGACGACACCGTGGCGCAGTTTCCGTTCATGGACCTCACTACCGCAAGGCAAGACCCGGAAGACCTAGCTCACTTCGCAGTGGCTGATCTGGTTGCTCGAATTCGCGGAGAGAAGTACATCTCAGAGACCTACCTAACTCCAGCCACGCTGATTGTTAGATCAAGTACCGCTAAACCCCGCCAAGAATCAACCTTGCGCGTTTAGCACGAGCAAGTAAAAATTTACCAAAAAGTTATCAAAAATCCCGATTTCTATTTGGCACGTGCTAGTAAACACGATAGTTTTGACATAGAGGAATTTTGCCTCTCGTCAGATTTATCCCCCCGAATGCCAATCATCCGGGGGGATAAATTCATTTAACTAGTAGAGGCTCAGACTTACGTCTGAGCCTCTACTAGTTGACCTAAGAATTACGTCGTTTTGGAGTTCTTTCGCTCGTCGATGATGATTGCCACGATGATGATGCAACCCTTCACCACGATCTGCAGGAACGGTGAAACGTTCAGCAGGTCTAGACCATTGTTGATTGTTCCAATAAGTAGGGCACCAACTACAGTTCCCCAGATCTTTCCAATGCCACCCTTGAAGCTGGTTCCACCAACAATTACAGCGGTAATTGCGTCGAGCTCGATACCCTGACCCAAAGTGGAGTTACCCGAACCAATGCGCGCTGACCAAAGAACACCCGCAAGGCCGGCTAGCAAGCCGCTCAAGGTGTAGATGATGATGGTGACACGTGGAATGCGAATACCAGAAACTCGTGCTGCCACCTCGTTTCCACCGATGGCATAGGTGTAGCGGCCGAACTTAGTGAAGCTCAAGATAAAGGTCGCAATAAGTGCAACTGCAATAAACAACACCACCGGAAGCGGAATACCCGACAGGCGCACGTCTGGGTCGCTGAAAAGATAGCCCTGACCCAGGAAGTTGTAGTCGTCTTTTAGGTCAGAGAACGGGCGGCCGTCTCCCGTGTAAATGTATGCCAAACCTCGGGCAATCGACATCATTCCTAGTGTTGCGATGAAAGGAGCTAGGCGGAACTTGGCGATTAGAACACCGTTGGTGAATCCAGCCAAGGCTCCAACAGCCAATCCGGCAAGCACAGCAACAATCACTGGCACATCGATGCCTTCAAACTTAACCAGGGATCCGCCAGGGTTCTGAGCCAAGCTGGCTGCTACCACGGCTGAGAGCCCAAGGATAGAACCCACCGAGAGGTCAATACCAAGGGTAATGATTACAAAGGTCATACCAACGCCGATGATTCCGATTGCGGAAACCTGACGGATAACGTTCACCATGTTTACTGGAGCAATCGAGTTTCCCTCTGTCAGAATCGCCAGTGCAACCACGAAAAGAATTAGAACGCCGATGATCATGTAGGTGCGAGCGAAATTGGCTATGTCGAATTTCTTCTTCACCACGGGAATCGATGAGGTAGCTGTTGTTTCTTTTGTCATTTTTCTTTTCTCCTTGTACTTACGCAACAGCTTCGTCGGCGAAACGAGTTGCAAGCTCCATAATTTTTTCTTGGGTGGCATCTTTGCGGGCGACTTCGCCAACCATCTGGCCTTCACACATCACCATGACGCGGTCGCTCATACCCAAAATTTCAGGCATCTCAGATGAAACCATGATGATTGCTTTGCCCTGCTTGGCTAATTCACCCATTAGGCGGTGAATCTCAGACTTTGCTCCCACATCGATTCCGCGAGTTGGCTCGTCGATAATCAAGATGTCTGGGTCGGTCAGTAGCCAGCGAGAAAGAAGCACCTTCTGCTGGTTTCCACCGGAGAGGTTTTGAATTTGCTGTTCCAGAGAAGGAGTCTTCAAAGCCAAAGCGGTGCGCTGAGCTTCACACTCGCGGTCGATCATCGGGCGTCGAAGAACTCCCATAAATGAGAAGCGATCAATGGCCGCCATCGACATATTGTCTCGAACCGAAAGTACGCCCATAATTCCGGTCTTTTTACGGTCTTCGGTGAGAAGGCCAATGCCAGCTTCAATAGCCTGGTGAGGTTCACGAATCTTGACCGTTTTTCCATTAACTTTGACGGTTCCTGATTCGGCGGGGTAGATACCAAAAAGCGTCTCGAGAACTTCGCTTCTGCCTGAGCCCATAAGACCGGCGACACCTAGAATTTCTCCTCGACGAACATTGAATGAAACATTCTTCACTAAACGCCCTCTGGTAAGGCCTTCAACTTCAAGAATTACCTCGCCAATTTTGGCGTCGGCTTTAGGGAAGAGTTGGTTTAGCTCTCGGCCCACCATTAGCGAGATCAGTTTGTCTCGGTTCATGTTTGAGGCTTTGTCGGTGGCTACCCA
>JBJOJC010000077.1:0-14141 GCA_046046825.1 Actinomycetota bacterium
GCCTGCGCCAGTAGCTTTAGCTCAGAAAAAAGTCTTGAAGCATCCTTCTGAAGAAGTTTCAGGGACTGATTGGAATTCAGAATGCGGTCGGCGACATTCGCGCGTTCGGCAGGTTTTGCCTGCGCCCTTATTCGAGCATTAGCTTCATCACGACTCATGCCACGGAATTCAGTCATTCTCTGAATTTGATCCTCTTCTGGTGCCTCAACGGTAACTATGTAGTCGAATGGTAAATCGCTCTTGGTTTCAGCTAAAAGTGGAATCACGTAAACAACTAGGTCTGCATTGGTTGCTTCAAACTTTTCCGCTGCTAGCTTTCGAATTAGAGGATGAAGAATCGACTCGAGTTTCTCTCGTTTTTCGGAATCCGAGAAAATGCGATCAGCGAGAGACTTACGGTTCAAAGTCCCATCTGAAGAGAGGATGTCGGCCCCGAACTCCTCAGTGATCCGACTAAGGCCAACGGAACCAGGCAAAACAACTTCTCTAGCCAGTTCATCGGCATCTACTACTTCTGCTCCCAGGTGTTCCCAAACATCGGCAACACTGCTCTTACCCGACGCAATACCGCCTGTTAGCCCGACTAGAAACATACCTAAAGCCTACTTAAAAATATTTCGGGCCGACCCGAAAAGGGTCGACCCGAAATACCTGAAACGTTACTCGGCGCTCTTTAGCTTGTCGCGTAGTGCTGCAAGTGACTCGTCGGCGGCCAAAGTGCCAGCTTCCGACTTGTCCTCGCTTGAGTAGCTTGCGTTACTCTCACCGGCGGCAGGTGCATCTGGAAGGGTCGCGGCAAGCTCGTTGGCTGCCTTGACCTGGCGCTTGTGCTCTTCCCAACGGGCGTGAGCTTCTGCGTATTCCTTCTCCCACTTAGCGCGGGCCTCTTCGAAGCCTGGCTTCCATTCGCTGGTTGCAGAGTCGAAGCCTTCTGGGTACTTGTAGGTACCGTTCTCGTCGTAGTCTGCAGCCATACCGTATAGAGCTGGGTTGAATTCGGTGCCCTCTGGGTCGACTTCTTCGTTAGCCTGCTTTAGCGAAAGTGAAATACGGCGACGCTCTAGATCGATGTCGATTACCTTCACGAACACGTCCTGGTTCACTGCTACAACCTGCTCAGCGAGCTCAATGTGCTTAGCCGATAGCTCGCTGATGTGAACTAGACCCTCGATACCATCTGCAACGCGAACGAATGCACCGAAAGGAACCAGCTTGGTTACCTTACCTGGTGCGTACTGTCCGATTGAGTGGGTGCGAGCGAATACCTGCCATGGGTCTTCCTGAGTTGCCTTTAGCGAAAGCGATACACGCTCACGGTCCTGGTCGACTTCAAGAACCTCAACGGTTACTTCCTGACCAATTTCAACAACTTCAGAAGCGTGTTCGATGTGCTTCCAAGAAAGCTCCGAAACGTGAACTAGACCGTCTACGCCACCAAGATCGATGAATGCACCGAAGTTGACGATAGATGAGACAACACCGGTACGAATCTGACCCTTAGCAAGATCTGCGAGGAAAGTGGTGCGTCCGGCAGCCTGGCTCTCTTCTAGAAGGGCACGGCGTGAAAGAACAACGTTGTTACGGTTCTTGTCGAGTTCAAGAATCTTGGCTTCAACCTTCTGGCCAAGGTATGGACCTAGGTCACGAACGCGACGAAGTTCGATTAGTGATGCAGGAAGGAATCCACGTAGACCGATGTCAACGATTAGACCACCCTTAACAACTTCGATAACGGTACCTTCAACGGTTCCGTCTTCGTTCTTAACCTTCTCAACATCGCCCCAAGCACGCTCGTACTGAGCACGCTTCTTGGAAAGAATTAGGCGGCCTTCTTTGTCTTCTTTCTGAAGAACAAGGGCCTCGATCGAATCACCAACAGCAACAATGTCGCTTGGGTCGGCGTCGTGGCGGATCGAAAGCTCACGAGAAGGAATTACACCTTCGGTCTTGTAACCGACGTCGAGAAGAACCTCGTCGCGGTCAATCTTGACAACTACACCGGCGATTAGGTCGCCGTCGTTGAAGAATTTTAGGGTTTTTTCGACTGCAGCTAGGAAATCTTCTGCGCTACCAATGTCGTTTACGGCTACCTGCTTGGCTACCTTTGGGGTGTTTGTCATATTTTGTTTTACTCAACGGACATGCTCGGGTTTGAACAGAAATCTGCCCAAACGTTGGATACGGATTTTGTGCCAAATGGCTCCACATAAGCCTATCGTCTATCTGACGTCTAAACAACCTCTAGTGACCGGCGGTTTCCCAAGTTTTGCCAACGCCAACGTGTACATCCAAAGGAACGCTCAGCTTTACAACAGACTCCATGGCGCCAACAACGAGCTCTCGAAGCACTTCAAGTTCGCCAGATGCAACTTCGAACACAAGTTCATCGTGAACCTGAAGCAACATTTGACTCTTCAGACCCTTGGCAGCCATTTCGCGATCGATGTTAATCATCGCTAACTTCATAATGTCTGCAGCAGTTCCTTGGATCGGTGCATTAAGTGCTGCACGTCTAGCATTCTCGCGAATTTGAAAAATTGGCGACTTCAGATCGTCGAACGGCCGACGTCTTCCAAAAGTGGTCACTGTGAAGCCATTTAGCTTTGCGCCATCTACGACAGAGGCGAGATACGTTCGAACTCCCCCGAACCGATCGAAGTAATCGGTCATTAGTTGTTTGGCTTCACCGTTGCTGATCTTAAGTTGCTTGGCTAGCCCATATTCGCTAAGCCCGTATACCAAGCCATAGCTCATCGCCTTTACTTTAGATCGCATCGCCGGAGTCACTTCGCCTGGTTCGACACCAAACACTCTGGCGCCCACGAATTTATGAAGGTCTTCTCCGCGATTGAAAGCTTCGATTAGCCCTTCGTCGCCCGAAAGATGTGCCATGATCCGCATCTCAATTTGTGAGTAGTCTGCGGTCAAAAGGGTTTCATAACCAGCCGACACCTGGAAACAGTCGCGGATTGTCTTACCGATGTCACTCTTGATTGGAATGTTTTGCAGGTTTGGGTTTTCCGAAGACAGGCGCCCGGTAGAAGTTCCTGTTTGTACGTAACTGGTGTGAACTCGACCGTCTTCACCAATTCCGCGAAGGATAATTTCAACCATCTGCCTCATTTTTGTGACTTCTCGATGTTCAAGTAGCTTTTCTAAGAATGGGTGTCCGGTCTGCTCGAACAGCGTATTCAGCGCTTCAGCATTGGTGGAGAACCCGGTCTTTACACTTTTGGTTCCGCTCATTCCCAAATCTTCAAACAAGACAGTTTGAAGTTGCTTTGGCGAATTGAGATTGATTTCCTTACCGATAATCGAAAAGGCTTCGCCTTGAACAACACTTACTCTCTCACCCAGTTCCAATGAAAGTCGCTCCAGTTGCTTCCCGTCTACTTCGATACCCCGATGCTCCATCCGAGCCAAAACTTCAGATGCTGGTAACTCGATTCCCTCGAGCACGGATGCTTGCTCGGTAGCGATAATTCTTGGAGCTAGATTCAGATCTAAAAGGTGGGTAAGCCAGACGCGTTCTGAAAGCGTTGGCTCTTTTGCTTCACCTTTTTGGAAACCTAAAATCTCAGAGGCTAGACCGAGAATTGAGTAGTCGCGCCTCACCGGATCCATGAGATAGCAACTTAAAAGGGGGTCACTGAAAACCCCACCCGTTTGAAATCCGTTATCAAGGGCTACGAGGTCGAAGCTTTTTAGGTCGAATACACTCTTTGGCAAATCTTGGGACAGCCATTCAACTGGAAGGTGCTCTGACCACACAATCTCTTGCCCATCCGTAACCGCGAAGCTGCCGTCCTGATAACCAAACCACTTTCTGCCACCGGTCGTAGACAGCCAGCTTAGAAGCTCCTCACCTGAGAGTGGCCTAATCTCGGGCACCACGATTTCATCAAAAACGGAATCATCAGCATCAATTACTGTTGATTCATCTGGCTCCGAAGCGCCCTTCAGTTTTAGAACTCGTTCGGTGAGTGATTTGAAACCAAGTCTTGAGAAAACTTCCTTAACCTTGTCTTGGTTTACGCCGGTGAGGCGAAGTTCTTCGAATTCGACGCCTAGATCGAGGTCTCTTACCAAGTGGTTTAGTCTGCGGTTTCTCACCGCGTTTTCTTTATGCTCTCGCAGTTGTTCGCCGACTTTTCCGCCGATGAGTTCCGCATTGGCGAGAATGCCATCTAGAGAACCGTATTCGGTAATCCACTTAGCCGCAGTTTTGGGGCCGACCGAAGGAACACCAATAAGGTTGTCGCTGCTCTCCCCAACCAACGCCGCTAAGTCTGGATACTGCTTTGCGTGAATTCCATACTTGGCAAAAACCGCAGCGTCGTCCATTCGAGCCAAATTCAAGACGCCCTTGACCGGATAAAGGATGGTGGTGTCTTCTCGAATTAGCTGAAAGGTGTCTCGATCACCTGACACCAAAAGAACTCGGAAACCAGCGTCTGCCGCTTGGTCTGAGAACGAAGCGAGAACGTCGTCTGCCTCATAGTTCTCACGTGTAAACGTTCTGATGTTCATTGCAGCCAGAGACTCGTGCAACAGCTCTGTTTGTCCGTTGAACTCAGGCGGGGTCTCGCCGCGTGTCCCCTTATAAGCCGGGTATTCAACCGTTCTGAATGATTCGCGGGACAAATCAAAAGCCACGGCGATGTGGGTCGGCTTTTCGGCGTTGAGGATGTTGAGCAACATCGAAATGAAGCCGTGCACCGCGTTAGTGTGCTGACCGGATGGTGCTCGGAAACTGTCTGGACTTAGTGCGTAGAAAGCCCTGAAGGCCAATGAATGCCCATCAATCAGGAGCAGGGTAGGCTTTGGACTATCGGTCATGAAGTAAGCCTACTTCCCTGCACTGAAAGGTAATTGAAGTTGACGGAAATCAAGCTATCCGAAGCGGCGGCGAGGCTCATGGAAACTCGCGGTCTGGGCGAATTGGCCTCTCGCATGGGAATCGAACTCACAGAACTAAGTGCCGAGCGTTCGGTTGCAACCATGCCAGCGGAAGGTAATCGCCAACCGCTAGGGCTCGTTAATGGTGGCGCCTATTTAGTCCTAGGCGAGACCCTGGGAAGTATTTCAGCAAATGTATGGGCTAACACCCTTGACAAGGTTGCCGTAGGCATCGAAATCAGCGCCTCCCACACTAAGTCTTGCAAGTCGGGTCTAGTTACCGCCGTATGCACTGCAATCTCGCTGGGTAAGACGCTTACCGTTCATGAAATTGTTTGCTACGACGATTCTGGGAATCGTTTGAGCACAGTCAGAATTACTAACCTCGTAAGAGAAAAGCGCAACTAGGCAGACAACTGCTCGATGATGGTTTTTGCCACATCACGCATAGTCAGACGTCGATCCATCGACGCTTTTTGAATCCAACGGAATGCTTCAGGCTCGTCTGGAACAAGTTTCTTCGACATCAAGAGCCCTTTGGCTCGCTCAACAAGTTTCCTTGTTTCCAATCGCTCGTTTAGGTCAGAAATCTCCAATTCGAAGGCCTTCAACTCGCTGTGGCGATGCAGAGCGATCTCCACTGCCGGAAGTAAGTCGTTTGGATTGAAAGGCTTAACGACGTAGGCCATAGCTCCAGCCTCGGCAGCCTGCTCGAAAAGCTCTCGTTGTGCGAAAGCGGTAAGTAGAACTACTGGTATTTTCAGGTCGCCTAACGCCTTGGCCGCGGTAATGCCATCCATATTCGGCATCTTGATATCCATTACCACCAAGTCTGGATTGAGCGTCTTAGCTAACTCCAGAGCCTCTAGGCCATCCCCCGCCTCACCAACAACATCGAACCCATGTTCACGAAGTGTCTCAACAATGTCCATGCGAATCAAAGATTCGTCTTCGGCCACCAAGACTCTGCGTGCTTTTGTGTCGTTCATGCGTTCAAGGATAGTCCAATGCCAGTTGTTGTATCATTGAAAAGTTGTGTTGGCCGGGATGGCGAAATGGCAGACGCGGAGCACTCAAAATGCTTTGTCGAAAGACGTGTGGGTTCAAGTCCCACTCTCGGCACAAAAAAAAGGACGGACCTCTCGGTCCGTCCTTTTTCAATTAGTTGTGGGTTGGGTCACCAATTCGGTGAACTCGAAGAGAGTTCGTTGAACCTGATACGCCCGGTGGAGTTCCAGCCACGACTACAAGTTCGTCCCCATCCTTGCCCTTACCAGAGCCAACGACGACTTCTTCAACCTGCTTGATCATCTGGTCAGTGTGCTTTACCGGGTCAACCAAGTAAGTCTCGGCTCCCCAAACTAGAGCTAGGCGGTTACGAATCTTTTCGTTTGGGGTAAATGCCAAGATCGGTACGTTACTGCGTAGTCTGGAAACGCGACGAACAGAGTCGCCAGATTCGGTAAACACACACACGAACTTCAGCGCTAGAAGTTCAGCGATCTCAACTGCGGCAAGTGAAACCGCACCCGAGTGGGTGTGCGGACGCGTGCCTAGCGGAGCGATTCGATCTAGAGCGTTCTCTTCGGTTGCCTCGATGATCTTGGCCATGGTGGCAACGGTTTCTACAGGGAACTCTCCAACGCTAGTTTCACCAGAAAGCATAAGCGCATCAGCACCATCGAGAACGGCGTTGGCAACGTCACTGGCTTCAGCGCGGGTAGGTCGCGATGCGGTGATCATGGATTCAAGCATCTGAGTTGCGACAATAACTGGCTTGGCCCAGCGGCGGCATAGCTCGACAGCTCGCTTTTGAACAAGAGGAACCTGCTCAAGTGGAAGTTCTACACCCAGATCTCCACGAGCAACCATTACGCCATCGAAGGCGTCGATGATTTCTTCAAGTGCTTCAACAGCCTGTGGCTTCTCAACCTTTGCGATGGTTGGGATGTGAATACCTTCTTCACGCATGATTTCGTGAACACGAACAATGTCTTCAGCATTTCTGACGAACGAAAGCGCAATCATGTCGGCGCCAAGCTTCAGAGCCCAACGTAGGTCAGCCTCATCCTTTTCTGAAAGGGCTGGAACGTTCACCGCAACTCCAGGAAGGTTGATTCCCTTGTTGTTTGAGACTGGACCGGCAACTTCTACGACAGTGGTAACGGTACGCTCGTCGACGTGGGTCGCACGTAGGCCAACCTTGCCATCATCGATTAGAAGTGCGTCGCCAACATTTACGTCGCCTGGTAGACCCTTGAAGGTCGTGCCACAAATGTTGACATCGCCCTCTACGTCGTCAATAGTGATCTTGAAGGTCGCGCCCTTTTCCAGCATGACCGGACCGTCTTTGAATCGAGCTAGTCGAATTTTCGGGCCCTGTAAGTCAACCAGGACTGCAATAGCTTTTCCGGTATCTGCAGCAACCTGACGAACATTGCGATAAACGGCTTCATGAACGTCATATGAACCGTGACTCAGGTTCATACGTGCGACGTTTACGCCCGCATCTACGATTCCCTTGATCTGTTCATAGCTTGAAGTTGCAGGACCTAGGGTTGCGACGATTTTTGCGCGTCTCATTTTTTCCTCTTTACTTATCTTTTTGTTAAATCGAAATTGGGCGATCGGTAGTCTTCACCGGTCTTGGAAGAACGGTCTCACCAGTGAGCCATTCATCAATTGCTGCAGCGGCTGCTCTACCTTCAGCGATAGCCCAAACGATTAGGCTCTGTCCACGTCCAGCGTCACCGGCGACAAATACATCCTCAAGATTAGTAGCCCATTGTCGGTTTCTTGCGACGTTACCTCGAGAATCAAATTCAACTTCACTCTGACCTACGAGTTCGTTCTGTTCAGGGCCGGTGAATCCAAGTGCTAGAAGAACCAAATCGGCCGGAATAACTCGTTCTGTTCCTGATTTAGGCAGGCGCTGTCCGTTAACGAATTCGGTTTCAGCGACCTTTACCCCTGTAACTTTGCCGTCTTTACCAATGAACTCAACTGTAGAGGCGAGATAAGTTCGCTCTCCAAATTCTTCGTGAGCGCTCGCAACCTCAAAGAGAGTTGGAAAGGTTGGCCAAGGTTGGCCTGGTGTGCGCTCACTAGGAGGTTGTTTTCCGATGGCCAGAGTAGTGACCGAGAGCGCTCCCT
The DNA here is from genome assembly GCA_046046825.1 of Actinomycetota bacterium. Lineage (GTDB taxonomy): Bacteria > Actinomycetota > Actinomycetes > Actinomycetales > Microbacteriaceae > Rhodoluna. The sequence continues at coordinate 8,053 of JBJOJC010000077.1, forward strand.
GCCTGGTTGCAGTTCCCAGACAGTCTGCACCGGTGTCGCCGCCACCGAGAATGACGACGTGTTTTCCCTCCGCTTTTATCTGGTTGGTCTGCTCAATACCTTCTACAGCCTTGTTGCCCTGCGTTAGGTAAGTCATGGCGAATTCGATGCCTTCAAGCTTTCGACCAGGAATTTCCAGGTCCCGAGGCAGTGATGCACCGGTTGCGATTAGTACTGCGTCGTATCTAGCACGCAACTCTTCCCAGGTGATGTCAACCCCGATGTTTTGACCGGTGCGGAAGCGAGTTCCTTCGGCTTCCATCTGCTGGATGCGGCGATCAATAAAGCGCTTTTCCATCTTGAAGTCTGGAATGCCATAACGCAGCAGACCACCGATTTTGGTGTCTCTTTCAAACACGGCTACGGTGTGACCGGCACGTGTGAGCTGCTGGGCTGCCGCAAGACCTGCCGGACCTGAACCAACCACCGCAACGGTTTTTCCGGTTAGGCGCTCAGGAGCGTGGGGCTGAATGAGATTTTGTTCAAAAGCGGTTTCAACAATCGAAACCTCAATTTCCTTAATGGTTACGGCAGGTTGGTTGATACCTAGAACACAACTGCTTTCACATGGAGCAGGGCAAAGCCTCCCGGTGAACTCAGGGAAGTTGTTGGTCTTGTGCAGGCGGTCTATGGCACCCTGGTGGTCTTCACGCCAGACCAAGTCATTCCACTCTGGAATAAGGTTTCCGAGCGGGCACCCCTGGTGACAAAACGGAACTCCACAGTCCATGCAACGAGATGCCTGATTAGCGACCACTCCAGGGTCGCGAGGCTCGTAAACCTCTTTCCAGTCGCGAATGCGAATGTCAACAGGTCTACGTTTGGCAGTCTCACGCTCAGTGATTTTCAGAAAGCCTTTAGGATCAGCCATTGGTAACCTCCAAAATCTGCTCCCAGATCTCTGTTGAGTCTGGGTCGATTCCATTCGAAACAGCCTTAGCGCGGATCTTCAATACGTAGGCGTAGTCCCTTGGTGTGACGACAGTGAAGTCGTCGATGATCGACTCGAAGTTGCTGAGCATGTCGGAACCAAGAATCGAACCAGTTCTAGCAACATGAGACTCAAGTAGACCCTTAATCACTTCACGGTGGGCAGCGTCTGGTTGTTCGAGATTGAGCTCCCCTGCGTTTAACGCATCGTGGTTGATTCGGTCGGCTCGAAGTTTGTAAACGTAGGCAACGCCGCCCGACATACCTGCGCCAAGGTTTCGTCCGGTCTTTCCTAGGATGAGTGCAATACCCCCGGTCATGTACTCGAGCGCGTGGTCACCAACACCCTCCACCACAGCTTTAGCTCCAGAGTTACGAACTAGGAATCTCTCGCCAACTAGGCCTCGGAGATAGAGCTCACCACTGGTGGCGCCGTAACCGATAACGTTTCCGGCAATGATGTTCTGATCGGCCTGAAAAATTGCCTGCTCAGAAGGTCTAACGCTAATAATCCCACCAGAAAGCCCCTTGCCGACATAGTCGTTGGCGTCTCCGAGAAGCCTCAGACTCAACCCCTGAGGAATGAAAGCACCAAACGACTGTCCGGCGGAACCGGTTAGAGTTACGTCTACCGATGCGGCTGGTAGACCATCAACGCCAAAGCGTTTGGTGAGTTCGTTTCCAAACATTGTGCCAACAGCCTGGTCGACGTTGGTAATAGCAAGATCCAGAAGAACTGGCGAGCCGTCAATAAGTGTCTGTGCTGCACCATCAATTAACTTGTGGTCAAAGTGATTCTCGAGTTCGTGGTCTTGCTTAGTCACATTACGAACTTCAGCATTCGGACCGGCACTAGGAGGCGCCAAGATTGGGCTGAGGTCTAGACCATCGGCCTTCCAGTGGGAGATGGCTCGGTTCATGTCTAGAAGCTCACTGTGACCGATCGCCTCTGCGATGCTTCGGAAACCAAGAGATGCTAAGTATTCACGTACTTCCTGGGCAAGGAACTCGAAGAAGTTAACCACAAATTCGGGCTTTCCCGAGAAACGAGAGCGAAGAACTGGGTTCTGAGTCGCAACACCTACTGGGCAGGTGTCTAGGTGACAAACTCGCATTAGGACGCAACCCTCAACCACAAGAGGTGCGGTTGCGAAACCGAACTCTTCAGCGCCGAGAAGAGCCGCAATTACGACGTCGCGGCCGGTCTTCATCTGTCCGTCCACCTGAACAGCAACACGTCCGCGAAGATTGTTGGCGATTAGGGTCTGCTGTGCTTCAGCAAGACCCAATTCCCAAGGCGTTCCAGCATGTTTCAACGAGTTCAGCGGCGATGCGCCGGTTCCACCGTCATGACCAGAAACCAGAATGACGTCGGCCTTAGCTTTTGCTACACCGGCGGCAACCGTTCCGATTCCGACCTGGCTTACCAACTTCACGTGAACGCGCGCCCCACGGTTCGCACGCTTTAGGTCGAAGATGAGTTGCTTCAAGTCTTCAATCGAGTAAATGTCGTGATGAGGTGGTGGTGAAATAAGACCGACACCGGCGGTTGCATGTCGAGTGCGAGCAATCCACGGGTAAACCTTGTTTGGCGGCAGTTGACCACCTTCACCTGGTTTTGCTCCCTGCGCCATCTTGATTTGAATGTCATCGGCGTGCGTCAGGTACATCGAGGTAACGCCGAAGCGCCCGGATGCCACCTGCTTGATTGCGCTCCGACGTTTAGGATCTAGAAGGCGCTCGATATCCTCGCCACCTTCGCCGGTGTTTGACTTGGCACCCAGTTGATTCATGGCAATCGCCAACGTTTCGTGCGCTTCAGGTGAAATGGAACCGTAACTCATGGCCCCAGTAGAGAAACGCTTCACAATCTCTGAAATTGGCTCAACTTCATCGACGCTGATTTCGGGACGAACACCTTGGCGAAGTGTGAACAACCCACGAAGAGTCATTAGTTGCTCAGCTTGATCATCAACTAATTTCGTATATTCACGGAAAACGTCAAAACGTTTCTCACGAGTTGAATGCTGAAGCTTGAAAACCGTTTCGGGATTGAAGAGGTGTGGTGCACCATCGCGACGCCATTGGAACTCTCCACCACTTGGCAGATCTTCGTGAGCGTTTGCTGCCTTCTCAAGTGGATAGGCACTGCGGTGACGTGAGGCAATCTCCTGGTGAATAACGTCAAGACCGATGCCCCCAAGCTGGCTAGTGGTTCCGGTGAAATAGGTGTCGATGAAATCTTGTGAGAGACCAATTGCCTCAAAACACTGAGCTCCAGCGTATGAAGAAACGGTCGAGATTCCCATCTTCGACATAATCTTCAAGACTCCTTTGCCAAGTGCCTTTAGGAGATTGTAGGTAGCCTTTTCAACAGTAAGACCTGCGATGTAACCGCTCTTGACCATTTGCTCGGCTGTTTCCATAGCTAGGTAAGGATTGACCGCGGCTGCACCGTAACCTATAAGCGCGGCAACGTGGTGAACCTCGCGAACGTCTCCAGCCTCTACAACTAGCCCGACGCGTGGACGGTTACCGGCACGGATTAGGTGATGGTGAACTGCACTGGTAAGTAAGAGTGATGGAATTGGAGCCAAGTCGTGGTTACTGTCGCGGTCGCTTAGAACCAGGTACTTCGCTCCCCCGGAAATTGCCTCGTCAACCTCCTCGAAGATTTCACGAATGCGTGAAGCGAGTCCCTCTTCTCCAGACGCCAGTGCGTAAAGTCCTCTGACTACAAAGGCTTCACCTAGGCCGGGCACCTCGTCGATGTGCTTGATCTTGGCAAGTTCGTCGTTGGTGAGAACAGGGAAATCGAGAATAACCTGCTGGGCGTGTTCTGGTGTTGCTGTCAGCAGGTTTAGCTCTGGGCCAATACCCGTGGAAAGAGAGGTAACCACTTCTTCTCGAATCGAATCGAGTGGCGGGTTGGTGACTTGTGCGAATTGTTGCACGAAGTAATCAAACAGAAGTCTCGGACGATCTGAAATAGCCGCTATTGGCGTGTCAGAACCCATCGCCCCCAAAGGCTCGGCGCCGGCCTTTGCCATTGGGGCAATCATGATCTTTAGTTCTTCTTCGGTATAACCAAAGGTTCTCTGACGACGGTTTACGGAAGATGCGGTGTGGGCAATGTGCTCGCGCTCTGGAAGGTCGACCAGATTGATTCGGTTTTCCTCTAACCAATCGCCCCAAGGCTCGAGTGCTGCGATCTCAGACTTGATCTCGTCGTCATCGATCAGGCGTCCGCCAACGGTGTCAACCAAGAACATCTTGCCTGGCTGAAGGCGTCCTTTTCGAACGACTTTAGATGGATCTATCTCGGCGACACCGGTTTCAGAAGCTAGGACTACCAGACCATCTTCGGTAACAAGGTAGCGCCCTGGTCGCAAACCATTTCTGTCCAAAGTTGCACCAACTAGATCTCCATCAGTGAAGATTACGGCTGCCGGACCATCCCATGGCTCGATAAGCATGCTGTGGTACTCGTAGAAGTTCTTGCGCGCTTTATCGATATCGGTCTGTTTTTCCCAAGCTTCAGGGATCATCATCATCATCGCGTGAGGCAGAGATCGCCCCGACATGTAGAGAAGTTCAACAACTTCGTCGAATGAAGCCGAGTCACTGCCATCAGGGGTGATTACCGGGAAAAGCTGCTTGAGGTCGCCTAGAACCTCAGCTTCTAACTGAGACTGACGAGCGGCCATCCAGTTGCGGTTTCCCTTGACGGTGTTGATTTCGCCATTGTGTGCGATGAGTCGGAATGGATGTGCAAGAGGCCATGACGGGAAAGTGTTGGTTGAGAACCGCGAGTGAACCAAGGCCAACTTCGATTCGAACAACTCGTTACTTAGGTCGGGATAGAACGGCTCTAGCTGAAGAGTGGTAACCATACCCTTGTAGACGATTGTGCGAGAAGAGAGCGAACAGTGATAGGCGCCGAGAGATCGTTCAGATCTTTTGCGTAGACGGAACAGTGCACGCTCAAGATCCATTTCGCGCTTAGCACCGCCATCAACGAATACCTGGAAAATCTGAGGCATGGCGGCACGGGCTAGGTCACCCAAAACCTCAGGATTAGTTGGCACCTCACGCCAACCAATGACCGAAAGACCCTCTTCGGAAGCTAAAGAATCGAAGCTTGCCTTGAAGACATCGATCGAATCGTCCTGATGAACGAAAACCAAACCGGCACCGTAACCTCCCACAGCAGGAAGTTCAAACCCGGCAACGGAACGAAGAAAACGGTCTGGAAGTTGAGAAAGAATACCTGCACCATCGCCAGTTCCCGCGTCGGAGCCAACGGCACCACGGTGTTCTAGGTTTCTTAGTGCGTTTAGCGCGGTGTCCACGATGTCGTGACCAGCTGTTCCACGAAGAGTGGCAACCATAGCAAGACCACAGGCATCTTTGTCTCGGCTAGGGTCATAAAGGCCAAAGGCCTCAGGCGCAGTATTGAAGCGCTTGAACGGTGACGCTTTAGTCATGTTGAACTCTCCAATAGTCATCGAATCGGAGGGACAACGTTGGCCCAAAAAAAACAGTGTTAAACCAAAAAGATTCTAACGCAGGTAGCTATTTACTTGTTGCTTCCAACTTTGAATCATCATCATTGCCGGTCTTACCGACATAAACAGTTGTCTCTAGACCAGTGTGTCGCTTGCTCTGAATGTAGAACACGGCGAGTCCAATGACGATTCCGGCAACGGCCGACCACTGATTAGTGCGAAGGCCGAAGAAAACTGCGCTCGGATCCAAACGGATACCTTCGATAAAGAAACGAATTGTGGAATAGAAGACCAGGTATGTGGCAAAAAGCTTGCCCCAGCGAAGCTGGAAGCGCTTGTCGAGGAGAATCAGCACCACGAAAGCAACCGAGTTCAGCACGAACTCGTATAGGAATGCTGGATGGTAAAGGGTGTCTGCGGAGAATTCTTTTGGTGCAGCCGGGTTACCTACGGGTATTAGTAGCCCCCAAGGAAGATCGGTAGGCTCACCGAAAAGCTCCTCATTGAACCAGTTACCCCAACGGCCAATGGCCTGGGCAAGAATTACACCAGGAGCCAGAGCATCGAGTACGCTAACAAATCTGACCTTACTAAAGCGAGCCCCAAGCCACG
>JBJOJC010000078.1:0-8031 GCA_046046825.1 Actinomycetota bacterium
GCCCGCGATGAGCTTTCAGCCAAATTCGACCGATCAGATACATCATCACTGGGATGGCCAGCCAACCAATTTCAGGCACAGAGTAGAGTGCCTTGATAGCGTCGCTGTCGAGGTAAAGCGCAAAAATCAAAACGGCGATGAATGCCGACATGGTTCCGAATGCGAGAACCAGGGGCTGATCTGAAACCGAATAACCACGGCCATCAGCCTTCGCCTTGCCCGAAGTTCGCAAAACTTCCAGCTCGGCATAACGCTTGACCCAGGCGAGAGAAGCGAAGAAAAAGATTGAAAACGCGAGCAACCAAAACGAAAGCGCGATGCCAGTAACCACAGCACCGGCGATGACTCGACTGGTGTAGAGACCAGCGAGAGTAAGGCAGTCAATGAGAACAGTGCGCTTCAACCAAAAAGTGTAGGCAAAGGTAGCAGCCAGATAAAGCGAAAGCACCACAAGAAAGTCGAGTCCGGCCCAAAGCCCGAGAGCCAGACCCGCCAAGGTTAGACCGAGCGCGACCCAGATGCCAGACCACGATGAGATTAGGCCAGCCGCAATCGGACGATTGCGTTTGGTCACATGTTCGCGGTCTAGTGGCGCATCGGCTAGGTCATTGATTACGTAGATTGCCGAAGCGATCAAACTGAACGCCGCAAAGGCAATGAGCAGGTCGCTCCAAAGTGTGAGTTCCAGAAAACGGAACGAGGTTAGGGCTGGCACAAACAGCAGCAGGTTTTTCACCCACTGGTGCACACGCAATTGCCTAACCCAAATCAACTTTCACCCCTAGTTATTAGTGCCAATAGCTCCAAGGAGCTTTGACTACATCATTTTGAAAATACGTGAGGTCATCAAAATTATTGACCTTTTTACTAGTCTCGCAAATTTGAGTGGCGCGTTCGTCCAAAGCCTTTTGCCACAGGGTAATGGTGTAATCGGGTTTCATGTAAACGGTGCAGGTTTCTACGAAATCGTGCTGAATCAAATAGAACTTCAACGGTCCGGTGTTCGAGTTAGTTCCGGTGATCGCAGCGAAATCAACCCCGTAGGCGTCGATGAGTTTGGCCGAGACACCTTGGGTCGCGCCAAGGTGGGTACCCAAACGAAGTGCATCGAGGTTCGGAACATCGGCTCGGTAAGGCCCTAGGCCAGCATCGCTCATTGCCATTGCGTGAAGTTGACCCTTGGCCTTCAACGACGACGCGTAATCTCCCACTGCCCCATGCGACGCAAGCAAACGCGGGTAATAAGACTCGTAACCAATCAGGTCGGAAGCGAATGTGGCATACGAGAACCCGATGGAGATCGCCACAAAACCTGCCGCCACAACCACGCGCACGCCGGGGATGAACTTCAACTGCTCACGCAACTTCAAGCGATTGGCGCGGTCGGAGTAGATGTAGATAACCAAGAGAGCAAATGGCGCGTAGAGGTGAAACGCGTAACGAGAAGCAAAGTCCATTGCCAGGTTGGCGGTGGAGTAGTCGTAGATCACCGGCAGGGCGAAAGCCAGCGTAAAGGCGAGCACACGCCAGTGACGTAAGAGCGCGAGAGGAATCAGTAGTGCCAGTTCCCACAGCAATGCCGAGAATCGCCAAGTTACTAACTCTTTACCCGACTTCACATAGAAGGTGTTGGGGAGGAGTTCTCCGAAAAGTCCGTAGGTAACTGCGAAGTAAGTTCCGAGAACCGCGGCCAGAACCCCAAAAGTCTTGAACGCCAGTTTCCAGTCGAAACGGTTCTTTGAGATAGCCAAGAACAGCGGCACCATTCCGAGCAGCAACCAGCTCTCTGGGCGGGTTAGGAATAGAAGTGAAGTGACCACCAGTGTGAACTTCACTCTTCGTTCCATCACACCAACAAATACTGCGAACATGAGAACCACGTAAAGGAACGTTTCCAGACCGCTGAACAGGTGGATTGCGGTTGCCGGAACTGCAAAAAATAGTGCCAGCCAAACTTGGGAATCCGGACGTTTGCGAACCAAAATGAAAATGAAAGCTGCACCGAGTAACAGCGACAAGATCTTGAAGAAAAGCACAGCGTTGATGCCAAACAGTTCCGGGATTATCGAAAGCACCGCGTAGATCGGATTGGTGTAAGCCTGCGTTGGATCGAACGTCGAGGGGTTGTAATTCCAAATCCCATGGTTCACCAGGTTGTAGCCATAACGCCAGGTAATAAATGAATCGTCAACCGTGAAACGGGAAAAAATCCAAACATTAACCAATGCCAAGAACCACAAAGCGCCTTTGAGGAGTTTCATGGAAGCTTAGCCGAGCCTAACTGTTGGATTACGTCTTTAAGTCTAAACAAGCACGCCACTCGGTAGGGTTTTATCTGTAAACACTGAGAGGTAGCAATGAGATTTCTAATTTCCGTAATTGATGACCGCAGTAACTCTGGAACCGAAGCGGAAATGAAAGCCGTGAACGAGTTCAACGACAAACTCGAAGCAAACGGCCATTGGGTTTTCGCCTGTGGCCTGGCCGACCCGAAGGGCGCTACCGTTTTCGACAACCGTGCCGATGCCGGGATTGTTTACGAGGGTCCGCTATTCAACGTTGCCGAACAGTTCAGCGGTTTTTGGGTAGTCAAAGCCGACGACGAGGCAACAGCTCGCGCGCTTGCAATCGAAGGATCCAAAGCATGCAACCGCAAGGTTGAGTTGCGGCCGCTGCTTTAGAACTACCTCCAAAGTCTCTTTGAGTTCGTTGGGTTACGAACACCGCCACAAGCTCGTGAAGAGTATTCTCAATGTGTGATCGACTTCTCAAATCCTGACTTCCTGGAAGACCCTTATCCCGCTCTAGCCTCCTTACGTAAGGCTGGCCAGCCGGTTTGGCATGAGGAATCGAACCTATTTCTGGCAGCTACCTACCAAGACGCCAACGCGGTGCTTCGAAATCGATCACTCGGACGCATTTTCCAACCGAGACAGCCTGATGAAAATTGGGACACCTTTAACTGGCTTCACAGCGACAGCCTTCTAGATAGCGAGCCACCAAAACACACCAGACTTCGCTCGCTTCTCGTAAAAGCTTTCAACAAAAACAAAATTGAGAGCATGCGGCCAGATGTTGAAAGACTCACCGCAGCGTTGCTGAAGAACATCGAATCGAAGCTGGAAGCAACCGGAAGTTTCGACCTCATTGCAGATTTCGCCGAGCCGCTGCCGGTGAAGGTAATCGCCGCACTACTCGGCTTCCCCGACGAAGACGAACACCTACTGCGCCCTTGGTCACAGGCCATCGTAAAGATGTACGAGGTGAATCCGAGCGAACAAACTCAGTTGGAAGCTCAAACCGCCAGCCGCGAATTCGCCGACTACGTTCGAAACCTCATGGAAGAGCGAAAGCGCAATCCCGGCACCGATCTAATCAGTGACCTTGCAGCCGTTGAAGAAGACGGCCAAAAGCTCAACGCTCAGGAACTTATTGCCACCTGCGTGCTTCTACTAAACGCAGGGCACGAAGCCAGCGTGAATGGCTTTGGAAATGGTTTTGTGGCACTGGCCCAGCGACCAGATCAACTAAAGCTGCTCTCCGAGCGACCTTTCGAACTTGCCGAAACGGCGGTCGACGAATTCATTCGATTCGACGCACCCCTTCACCTGTTCGAACGCACCGCCACTACCGACGTTGAAATCGGTGGCGTCACAATTCAAGAGGGTCAGAAGATTGCTGCCCTTCTGGGTTCAGCCAACCGCGACGAAAACGTTTTTGAGAACCCAACTCAAATGGACATTACTCGTGATCCAAACCCGCAGATCGGTTTCGGTGCAGGAATTCACTTCTGCATTGGAGCTCCGCTGGCCAGAATGGAAATGACCACGTCACTACCGGCTTTGATGGTCAAGTACCCGAACCTGAAACTGGCCGAGGAGCCTATCAGGCGTCCTGGTTTTGTTCTCCGTGGCTACGAAAGCGTCAAGGTGACCGTTGAGTAAAAACGTAGTCGCAGTTAGAAAAGTTTTACTCACCGGTTCGGCGGTATTTGGCCTTAGTGCGCTGGCCCTCGTGGCCACGCCACAGCTATTCAATGAATTGCTTGGTCTCGCATCAAATCCCGCTCTGGAGTGGTCGATGCGCATGACCGGAATCACTCTGGTAGCGCTCTCGGGGAACATGTTCGCTCACGCCAGCAAAGGTTCAGACGAATCAGTAATCTTGGCTTCTCGAGTAATGCTGTTTAGCGCTTTCGCACTCGGAGTTCTGACCCTGCTGTTACCGGCAACGTTGAACTGGTTCACCATTCTTTACGCGGCAGTTGGCTTCAGCTTCTCGGCCGCTTACGGTTACTTTCTGTACCTAAAGAAGTAACTAGTTCTTACGAGTGCGGGAGTAAGCAATAGACCCCGCACCGAGCAGAAGCAAGAAGCCTGCAGTTCCAAGAATCAGAAAGTTGTCGCGACCAGTGTTAGCGAGCGTAACGCCGGTCTGGTAGACCTCCTCTTCAACTGCGAAACGTGCGGCAATTTCATCGGCAGGAACTACCGACTGGTAGAGGCGTAGGTCATCAATCAAACCGACATATGGAGCGGCTCCATCGGTGCCGCTGGCAATTCGAGCCAAGGTGTTCGAGGTTAGAAGTCCGGTCCCGGTAAAACCTGAAGCATCCTGACGACCGTCAACAAAAAGAATGTCTTCGCCGGTTGTGTTGTTGCGTGTGACGCAAACTTCGTGCCAAGTGTTGTCAGCCACCACGGTATTTCCATACACGTTTGCATCTGCTTCGTTGCCGTTCAAGACTCCGCCATTGCCAAACATGAGCTTGCCCTGGTCGTTGATGCCGAATCCGTAGTCGTAATCAAAACCACCGGATTCTGATTCAAAAATGTTTGCTCCAACCCAGTGCTGGTCGCCTCCGGTGGAAAGTGTCTTGATCCAAGCACAAATGGTGAAATCTGCTGAAAGAGTGTTCGCTACTTCGTAGTAAGTCTGACCATCGAACTGCATGCTGCCTGAATTAGCAGGTGAGTTATAAGCCACATCGCTCGAGGGAAGAGGGTAACCGGTAACGCCGTGGGCATTGCCGTTGATTCCGCCAATCAAATCCTGCGCTGCAGCGCCGGTGGTAGCCTCATCGAACTTCCATTGGTTGCTTGGCGCCGTTTCCGCGATAGCCGACGTAGCTGAAACAGCCAAAAGAATGGTGGCTCCAGCCACAGCAGAAATTTTGCCTAAAGCGTTAAGAGTTTTTAACATTTGGGACCGATCAATCGAAGAGACGGAATTGGCGTTTCAATAAGTGTAGCTTCGCGAACATTTCCAATTAGAAAATGTCTGAATTGTTACTTCTTTAGTTTTCCGTAAATCTTCATCAGATTTGGCACAACCAGGTAAACGGCCAGAGGAACAACCACCAAAGTCAAAACAAAGACCTTTAATAAAGGATGTGAGTTGCCCATCATCGGGATGATGGTTACGAACCCGAGCGAGACCAGCGGGAAAATTGCCAGCCAGGTGATGAAGGCGCGAATGTGAATGGAAATATGGTTCATCTTTCAAAGATTACCGAAACAAAAGACTTCTCAGTTAACGACGCGGTAATCAGAAGTATCTGATGTGCAGGTAAAAGTCTTTGCCGGAATCGATTTCGTTCCAAGCGAATATTTGCCGGTGATCGAAGATCTCACAGTTACAGATATGTTAAAAGTAGTTCCATTCCGACATATTTTTTGGGGATCAGAATCCATTACTCCATCGAAATCGGAGTCCGATGTGTACCAAAGTTCATATGGAAGTAACGCGGTTTCATTGTTCGTAAATTCCACATTCCAAGGATCAGTTTCATGCCCAATCCAAGTCCAAGTGATTACCGAACCTGGCTGGCTAAAGGTTCCAAACGCATTCTCGATACCCAGGGAGTCTTCTTGTGACTGAACAAATAAATCCATCAAACTAAAGCTCGGTAGGCTGCTATCCGAAGACAAAGTTGAATAGGTGGGATCATCCGTTTCAGAATGGCAGGTGAAAACTTGTGTTTCTAGTTGTTTCCAACCTTCCTCGAACTGCAATGGAATCGAACCCAGAACCCTTGCAGAAATGGAAAATGACTGATTATTTCTGCATAAGTTCACAGAATCACCGGTCCCAGTTGTCCAACTAAGCGTCGGCAGTTCAGCCGTAATTGAGTCAGGGAATAAAGAGGACCAGGATGAATCTTGGTGCCCGACCCATTGCCATTCGACTTCTTTTACATCGAGCGTTCCTTCAGCCGTAACTATTTCTAAATATCCGTAGTAGTCGCTACTTATAGACACGGGAGCCTCACTGAAAGGATCAAGTTGACCCCAAGGACGCAGTCCGGTTGAAGCGGAAATACATTGGAAATCTACTGGCGGCAGGTTGATAACTGTTGGAGCAAATCTTCCAGGCACTTGTGCTTTGATCTGGGCAGAAATCAAGAAGTGGGTCCCATGCTCACAAAGTTCAATCTGCTCAGCTGAAGAGTTTGATTGCCATAATTTCTTTGGAAGTGGGGCCTCGGAGGAGTATCGCTGATCATTAGCCCAGTCGGTAGGCGCATGGCCCTGCCAGTTCCAGGTCGCATCGTTGACCAGAAGCGAACCGGCTCCGAGATACTTGATTTCTAAGTTTTGGCCGTCTTGATTCTGTAATTTAATTTGGGCGGCAAATATTGGTTTTAGTTTTCCATCAATAACTTTGCGACTGACGGAGCTTTTCACTGTCTTCGTTTTGTAGCACCGAAGGCTTCCCGAAACAGAAACTGCGAAAGTTTTTCCGATATCAGCCGGGCCTAGAATTATGGATTCCGAAGTGGATACGGCTTTTCCATTTCTGTACCAAGTTATAGACATGTCGACGGGTGCTGGCTTCCACTTACCTTCAGAAACAGATATCTCGTAGCCAGATTTCAACGTCCCAACTATTTTTGGCGCGGGGGCTGCACTGAAGGTCTTTGTTTTGCATGGGTTTGGGGTCGGCACAACGCCGCCGCCCCCAGAACCCGAAGTGCATTGTCTCCAAAGAGTCAGCACATCGGCATCGAAACTTGAAAAAGCATTTGGTAGCCATATATAGAAATCGTGAATCGACGGGCAATCGAGCCGACAAAGAGTTCTTATTCTTGCGGCCGCGCCAACATCGCCCCTTCCAAGTGCCGCAGCTTCAAGTCGAGATTGGAGAGCGGTGCAACTAACGGCCGCTTGTGCCGGAGTGTTATCTGAAAGAGCAGGCAGTTGAGCAAATCCCGCGATAGTTAAGACCGCTAAAAACTTTTTTACGAGTGAAATTTTTTAGCCCCCCTATAAAACAATTACCTTTTTCCAAGAGTAATGCCAAAATAACAAATACGCATCGAAGAAGTCTCGATTTGAATTGAGCGAATTTAGGGCTTGCGCTGAGCACGCATTCGGCTGCGAATTGCTCCGCCAACTAATGTGATCGAGCCAAAAGCGAAAAGCACACCAACTCCGATTAGACGCTCTGTAGCAACCTGAGTGCAAGTCTCTAAGTCTTGGAGACCACTGCCGGCGCAAACCGCAGGATCGATATAACTAATGAGCATGGCAACACTCATCACCAAAGAGATTGTTGCCAGCATTGCCAAAGTGTTGTTCTTCATTTTGCCTCCAACTCTTTCAACTAAAACGCGTTCGAAAGAATTCCCAGGTCTTTAGCTGACCTTGCCAGTGCTCTTGGTAAGTATTTTCGCCTCGCCAACCGAGTTGGTTGCGGTTATGAGCAGACGAACGTACTTGCCCTTGTCAGACTTAGTCAGCTTGTATTTGCTCGACTTCTGACCTGAGATGCCCGTGCACTTGTTGGCCTTTACCGGAGCGGCGAAAGCAACCGTTTTCGAAGAAGCAGTGCAGCGATACCAGGTGTATTTGAAGGCCACAGTTCCGGTTCCTAACCAGGTGCCCTTCACCGAGCTCAGTGTGGTCCCGACCTTGAACGTCTTGTTGGAAATTACCGGAGCAACAGTGTTCGAAGGAATAACGCTTGGAAGCGCTGTTGTGGTGCCACCGTTGATCGCAATCTCGTCGAAGTAATAGACGTCTGCAGGCG